>NZ_JBNFNU010000103.1:0-12024 GCF_057364445.1 Xanthobacter sp. BG11Y11_SDJG | reverse complement strand
CGCCTCGTGCTCCTTCAGCACCGAGATGATCTGCTCCTCGCTGAAACGGCTGCGCCGCATGGTCCTTCTCCTGATCGAAGGACCCAACTTATCCGTGGCAGGAACTCAGGGGAGCACGTCACAGGCCATGGCAGCAGTGTCAGCGGCGGGGCGCTCAGGCCCCGGCCGGCTGCTGGCTTGCGGGGGCGGCCGGCAGCTCGATCCCCCAGCGCGAGGCGGCGTACTGGGCTTCGAGGCTCTCCGGCTTGGCGAACACCCACCCTTTGTCGAGGAGGCTCTTGGCGGTCAGCTCGTTCCCCTTCATGCCCAGATAGGCCAGGAACGCTCCCTGGATGCCGAGGCCGATGAAGGCGCCCATGGGGTTTTGCTCGGTGGCGCTGTTGGAGAGCATCGAGCTGGCGATGTTTACCGCCACCATGAGGGCGCCCAGCAGATAGAGCCGGCGCAGGAACAGCGGGATGCCGAGGAAGGCGGAGAACAGGAACAACACCCAGCTCCAGCCGACCTTCACCTGCCTCAGCTCGCCCGTACGTGGATTCTTCAGAACGACCTTCATGTGATCCCCCAGCGTGTGGAAATGAATACGGGTCAGCGGGACGCGGCGCGCGGCAGGATGCCGTCCTTGAGGAGGACGCCCGTCGATCCATCGGAGAGCGTCACGGGCACCAGTTCGGCCCGGCCTTCCCCCTGCGGCGTGACGAGGGCGATGGGTGCGGTCCAGGTGACCGTCTCGCCCTGGGCCACCTGGCGGCAGTCGCCGGCGGAGATGAAGGCGTCGCGGACCTGCCGCCGGCTTGGCCCCGGCCGTTGCGAGAGAACCACCGCCATCTGCTGCGGGGTTCGGCAGAACAGGGTGGCGGAGAGGACGGGACAGGCGAGACCTTCCCTGCAATCTGTCCCCCCTGTTGCCGGGGCCGGCACAGGCGCATTCGTTGCGACAGCGGGCCGATCCTTTCTCAGACGGGTCAGCGCGCGGTCGATCTCCAGGCGTTCCGCCTTGGCTTGATCAAGATCGGCCTGGGCCTGGCTCATGCCGGCGATCCCCCGAGAGGGCGGCCTGCGGGTTGAGAGGATTGCGAAGGAAGGCACCCTGGCGGCTCGCCATCTGCCCTTGAAGCCGGCTGATGGTGCGATCGAGCTCGGCCCGGCAGTTCACCAGCTGCCGGATCTGCGCTTGGCGTGCCGCCTCTTGCCGTGAGGTGTCATTGGGAAGGCTCCCGGTCGCAGCAGACGGATATCCCGTTTGAGGCATGGCTCGGGGAGCCGGCACCGGCGGCAGGGGTCTTGCGCGGCTCTCCTCCTCCCGTCGCAACGCGGCCTGCCGTTCCTCCTCTTCCTTCTGCCTGCGTTCTACCTGCCGCGCCTCGTCCTCGGCGCGAAGCCTCTCCTCTTGGGCCCGCTTTTCCTCCTCGGCGCGCTGCTCCTCGGCCTTCTTGCGCTCTTGCTGTTCGAGATAGGTCCGCGCCGCCTCGTCCTCCACAACCGTCAAAGCGGCATCGGCCTTGGCGTAAGCCGCCTCATCCTTTATGGCCTGAATGCCATCTCGCTACCGGACGGGCTTGGCAGACACCCCCAGATCGGCCGGCAAGGCGATCCCGCGCTCTTCCAGCCGCCTGACCCGATCGGTCAGGAGCTTAAGGCGAACGGCGGCCTCCGCGACCTTCGGGTCCGCGATCTCAGCTTGGGACAGCCATTCGGCGGCATATTCCCGGCGCATATGTCGGGCCAGTTCGTCGAGCTGCCGATCCATGGAGAGGCTGTCATCCATGGCGTCCCGGAACAGAATGAGCTGCACGAAGCACCGCTCCGCCGCCGAGGCGGGTGTCCCGAAGAGGATGTTAGAATCGTTTGCGCCCTTGAGCTTCGGCATCCTGTCGATAGCGACCTGGGCCGGCGTCTCCGGCTTCGGCGGCGCGAGGACCAGGGCATAGGCACACGCCCCGCCTGCCGCCTTCAACAGCCGTGCATCGATCACTCTGATGCCCCCGGCGGCCAGCACGATGGCCCCGGTCCAGATACCCTGCGCATCAAGTGCACTCAGAGCATCCGGCAGCACGTACTTCTGCTCGAAGATGCGATCCTTGTAGCCGAACTCGACGCTGCGCTGGGCGGCGGAAGGCACAGGAGAAAGGGCAATCAGACCGAGAGTGCCGACGGTCGCATTATGGAAAAGTGATTTGCGTTTCATCGTTGCGATTGCGCACATAATGGACAACTATTAAGATACATTTTGTTCGTAGACGGCACAAGGGGTGCCATGAACATTTTGTTCACATGGACCTGTTTGCAGCCAATCTTCGAGCCCGTGCCGCGGCGCTCAATCTCTCCAACGCCGAAGCCGCCCGCCGGGCCGGTCTGAACGAGCGCCGCTATTTCCATTATGTGAGCGGGGCGAGGGAGCCGGACTTGGCGACGCTGGTGAAGATATCGAAGGCGCTGGGCACCACGCCCGACGCGCTGCTCGGCGTGAAGCGCGACCCTGATGATCTTGCCGAGCCGACGGAGCGATCGAAGCTGATCGACCGGATGGTGTCGGCGGTGAACAATCTGGGCGACTACGAACTGGCGATCGCCGTCCTGCAGGTGGAGGTGATCCTGCGCCTCCAGAACGAGAAGCAGGCGGCCGAGAAGGCCGCAGGCGAATAGACCGAAAATCTCACTCGCAAAGATCGGCCTTGCGCGCGTGAGCGCTCTGGATGTATCTAGACAATATCAGACAGAAGAGGATTCGAACCTCTTCTGCAATTTCGCGCGTAGGCACAGATGTAGGCGCGAAGGTTTTCCACAATAAAATTTAACTATATTTCACATCGGCTTATTGTATTAGTTCGATGCCGCCCCTGGCACCATTTTCCCATCCAGACTGATCTGAAAATGTCCAATATCGCTTTAAGATTAAAGCGATAGGCGCTCTTGGCGCCTGGCTCGATCCCGTGGCGTCCGCTTGTATCCTGTAGGCCTGTAGTCAAGCTTGCAGGCGTCGTGATGCCTACACCTGATGGCCGCCGCGGCTCCGATTGCCGCTCTCCCCGGAGCAGAGGGAGACCATCTCCGGATGATAGACGCCCTCACCAGCGCTGTCCGTTCCGAGCAGAGGCATAGCGCTATTGAAATCTATGGCTCTAGAGATTTCTCAAGTTGAGCTCGCGCAATAATGGCAAGAGCTCGTCTCGCGCAAGCTGGCGGTGCCGTCGCGCAGCTTCGGCTGCATCCGTAGCGGTTCCATTTCGGATTGCCGCTGTGATCTCGGCATGGTCCCGCGCAGAACGTACTGGCGGCGGGCGCAAGTGAAGGGTGAAAAGCCGCACGCGATGCAGCTGATCTGTAACGGTGCCGACCATGCGTCGAAGGCGCTCGTTCTCGCAGCGGTCCGCAAGTAGGCCATGAAAGGCCATGTCTGCCCGCGCCCATGCCGTTCGGTTGCCTGCTGAAAGCGCGGATTCCATCTCGGCCGTATGCAGCTCGAGACTTTGTGCAATCGATGCGCGTTGGGCTTTGGGCTGTTCGGCGATGCGTTCGGCGGCGGCCCCTTCAAGGCCGATGATGACGTCGTAAATGTCGTGAATGTCATCCGGGGAGAGGGCCAGCACGAGAATGCCGCGCTTCGGAAGAATGCGGACAAATCCTTCTTCCTGAAGCCGCGCGACGGCCTCGTGGACCGGCGTCCGGCTCATTCCCAGCTGAGATGCGATTTCCATCTCTCCGAGCTGATGACCCGGCCGATACGTGTTTTCCATTATTGCCCGCTTGATCGCCTCGTAGGCGACCTCGGCGAGGTTCGACTTCGTCACCGGCGGGACACCTTGGGCACCCAATTTGAGATTCTGCACACTCTTCTCCCGACTGCCGTGCCGCCAGCACATGTAGGGCGCCCAGCGTTCCTTGCGCCGAGTTTGTACTGGATCGGATAGGGGATGAAGGCCCGGTTCATCTCAATTCAGCCCGCGCGCACAATGCCTCTTGACATCACGACACTTCCGCAAAGAATGCAATCTTGCATGGAACAATAAATTTATCAGGGGAGGTGTGAATGTCGCTCAGAGCCTTCAAGGCTGCGGCCAGTGCGCTTGCGGTGTGGGTGTCGATCGGCGGTGCGGCTTGGGCGCAGGCAGGCTACCCGGATCGTCCGATCAGCGTTGTGGTTCCCGCCGCCGCGGGCGGGCCGAGCGATACCGTTGCCCGGCTCGTTGCCCAGTCGATGTCGTCGACGCTCGGGCAGCAGGTGGTCATCGAGAACAAGGGCGGCGCAGGCGGCTCACTCGGGGCCGCCGCGGTGGCGAAGGCTGCGCCCGACGGGTATTCGCTCCTGCTCTACCACATTGGAGTCGCGACCTTCGCGGCGCTCTATCCGAATCTCCCCTACAAGCCTGAGGAGTTTTCTCCCGTGGGCTTGGTCACGGAGGTGCCGATGGTCCTCGTCGGCCGCTCGGACCTGAAGGCGGCGAGCATCCAGGACCTTCTGGCGCAGATGAAGGACGGAAAAACCGAGTTCACCGTCGGCACGGCCGGCGTCGGAGCGGTGTCCCATCTGTGCGCGCTGATGCTGGAAAAGGCCACGGGAGCGAAGTTCGTCGAGATTGCCTACAAGGGCTCGGGCCGGCGATGCTCGATCTGGTCGGCAAGCGCATCGACCTGATGTGCGACCAAACCACCAATACCACCAACCAGATCAAGGCCGGCGATATCAAGGCCTATGCGGTGACCACCCGCGATCGCGTGGCCGTGCTCCCGAACGTGCCGACCCTTGACCAGAGCGGCTTGAAGGGCTTCGACCTGTCCGCCTGGCATGCCCTCTGGGCGCCGAAGGGAACGCCGGAAGACGTGCGCCTGAAGCTTTCCGCGGCGCTCAAGGTGGCCCTGAAGGACCCTGCCGTCATCGAGCGCTTCGCCGCGCTGGGTACTGCCCCGGTGCCACCCGACCTGGCGACGCCGGCGGCGCTCGACAAGCTGTTCAAGTCCGAGATCAGCCGGCTGGGCGGCTTGCTCGCTGGCGTGTCCGCGAAATAGCACGGCATCGCCGGGGTCCATCATGAGCTCCAGGATCGCGCTGGGGCTGAGATCAAGGGAAGCCGGCGCAGCGGCGCCTGCTTCATCTGCACTGGAGTTTTGGAGACACGTCGATGAAGTCCTACAAGATTGCCGCCATTCCCGGCGACGGAATTGGCGGCGAGGTGATTTCCGCCGGCATCGAAGTCCTGCAAGCGCTGGCAGCCCGCGATGGCGGGTTCTCCTTTGAGATCGACCATTTCGATTGGGGGGGCGAATACTACAAAAAGCACGGCCGCATGATGCCGGACAACGGCCGTGACCTCATCCGCCACCACGACGCGATCCTCTTCGGCTCCGCCGGCCACCCGGAAATCCCCGACCATGTCACCTTGTGGGGGTTGCGGCTCGCCATCTGCCAACCCTTCGACCAATACGCGAATGTTCGGCCCACGCGGATCCTGCCCGGCATCTCCTCGCCTCTGCGGGGCGTGAAGGACAAGGAGCTGGATTGGGTCATCGTCCGCGAGAACTCCGAGGGCGAGTATGCGGGCGTGGGCGGCCGCGTTCACCAAGGCCATCCCATTGAGGTGGCGACCGATGTCGCCATGTTCACCCGCGCCGGGGTCGCGCGCATCATCCGCTTCGCCTTCCGCCTCGCGCAATCGCGCCCGCGCAAGCTGCTGACCGTGGTCACCAAGTCCAACGCCCAGCGCCATGCCATGGTGATGTGGGACGAGGTCGCCACCGAAGTCGCCGCTGAATTTCCGGATGTGACCTGGGACAAGATGCTGGTCGACGCCATGACGGTGCGCATGGTGATGAAGCCCGAGAGCCTCGACACCATCGTCGCGACCAATCTGCACGCCGACATCCTGTCCGACTTGGCGGCGGCGCTTGCCGGTTCGCTCGGGATCGCTCCGACCGCGAATCTCAATCCTGAGCGCACGTATCCGTCGATGTTCGAGCCGATCCACGGGTCCGCGTTCGATATCACGGGCAAGGGGGTGGCAAATCCGGTGGGCACATTCTGGTCGTCGGTGATGATGCTCGAACATCTCGGCGAGACGGCTGCCGCCAGGAACCTGATGACGGCGGTGGAGCGCGTGACGAGTGACCCTCGCTTCCACACCCCCGACCTCGGCGGATCGGCCCGCACCGCGGATGTGACTGCGGCCGTCATTGATGTGATCGCCGGCGCCAATCAATGAGCGAACGCCGCCCTCGCGCAACGGGCTCCTCGCGCGAAGCCGAGTGAATCAGCTGCGGGAAACAAAAAAAGTGGGCCAACTTGGCCCACTTTCCTGCCCGTCAATGCGGACATTTATGAAGCTACATTTAGCCGTACTTCATACATGATTTTGTATTGCTTAAATTTCGTCCCTAAACGCTGCCTTTCTTTACAAGGCAATGGTTTGAGGGCGCACGACGGTGCTCCGTCCGTCATGACGTGACGTGGACGTTCACCACCATTTCCCGGAAGGCGCCGCCGTCGCCGATGAAGCTGCCCTGCACCGGAATGGCCTGGCGGATGTCGCGCACCACCGCCACCGGGATCAGATTGAACCCGCCCATGCTGCGATTGGTGGGATCGAACGGAATCCAGCCTGCGCCGGGCACGAACACCTCGGCCCAAGCATGGGTCGAGCCGGCGCCCTGAGAGCCTATGAACGTCCCGGCGGGATTGTAGAGATAGCCGGACACGATCCGTGCGCCGAAGCCGAGGCTGCGGACGGCTTCCACGAACAGCACCGCGAAATCGCGGCAGGAGCCCCATCCGCGGTCGAGGGTTTGCGTCGGTGATTGCGTGCCTTCCGCATCCCGGCTCTGATAGCCGATCCGTTGGGAGACCCCGGCGCTCAGATCCTTGAGCAAGGAGAGGGTATCGGTGGCCGTGCCGCGGACGAAACCCAGTGCCCAGCTCCGCAGGTGCCCGCCGGCATCGGGAAACTGGGGCGTGGCCAGTGCGCCGAGATCGGTCCATTCGTCGGCCGAATAGCTGAACGGAAAGGACACGGCGGAACCCGCAATGGCAAAGATCGGCCACGGCACGGCATCGAGCTGCAGCTGTGTCGCGCTGGCGATTTCCAGATGATCTGCGGTGATGGTAAGGTCGCCGTGGCCACCGCATTGCCGAAAACATCCTGAGCCCAGTTCACGCTTGCATCGGGGATCAGCGTGACGTGGTTCGACACCAGCCGCAGGTCGCGGCTTTCACGGGGGCGGAGCAGGAGCCGGTGAGGCCCGAACGACACCGGCCGGTTGAAGCGATAGGTGGTGGTGTGGCGGATGTTGAGAAGGATCGAAGGCGCTCCTTAAGCTCGGCCACGTCCGGCGTCCCGACAGGGGCGCGGACCGCAGCGGCAGGTCTCCTGATCCCTGGGTGGGGCCGCAATCTCCGTTCGCGCCGGGGGGCGCGCCGCAGCGCCGGGCATCCACAGGACGCGCGCTCATTTAGCACAAAGCGGACCGAATGCGGTGCCCAATCGAGAAATATAAATATTGTTTGCTAAAATCGCGATTGTGGAGCATCTTCAGCCAGTCGATAGAAAGCCTGATCCTTTGGCTCCGCGCAAAATTTTGTGTCTGCGCCTATCCAGAAATTCTCGCCTGAAAATGCGATTTCGACGCCCGGCCACTGGCTGGGGAGCTAAATATTAAGATCGAAAGGGTTTCCCATGACTGAGGGAACCGTCAAGTGGTTCAACGCCCAGAAGGGCTTTGGATTCATCGTCCCCGATGCGGGCGGCAGCGACGCCTTCGTCCACATCAGCGCCGTGGAGCGCGCCGGCCTCGGCCAGCTGCGCGAAGGCCAGAAGGTGGGCTTCGAGCTCGTCTCCGACCGCAAGAGCGGCAAGATGTCCGCGGACATGCTCAAGGACCTGAGCTGACCTGATCGGCCGGCATCCCGAGCCCCTCGGGAATGCCGGCCCTGCGCCTCGTTCCATATGCTGACCGCGGATGTACCGGCAGCGCCAGGAGCGATGCGCCACCCTTTGCCCTGCAGAGCGCCTTGCGACCGTGGAGGTCGCGAGGCGTTTTTCGTCGCTCTCGCAGGATCTCACGACGCGCCTAGAGGAGACGGCCATGGCCAAAGGACAGATGCGCAGCAACCGCGAAACCAAGAAGCCGAAGAAAATCAAGGTGCCTGAAGCGCCGACGCCGTTCGCGAAAGGGACGCCGGTAACCATCGGCCCGCCCAAGAAGAAAGGCTGAAGGGCGGCGATGAACGTGCGAACCGGTGACGCCACCATCACGTTCGATCACGCCTTTCACCTCTGCGCAGCAGAAGCCGACCTGCCCGCCGGACCCTGCCGGGGGGCACAGACGCGGCGCAGCTTCCATAGCGTCTCCCTATCGCCGGCCGCCCATGGCAACACCCCGGCAGAGGCCCGCCATCGCCGTGCTCCCGGGGCGAAGCGAGCGCCAGGCGGCGATGCTGCCAAACCTGACGTCGCTTGGGCGCAGGATCGGCCGCAGTCCGCGCTGGAGCGCGAGGCCCTGGAAGCGGCCGCGGTCCCTTAGACGGACGTGCCCCTGGCAGGCACAGGCGGTTCCGATCCGGGCCGGAGGCAGGGGGGCCGCCTCAGTCGCTCTCCAGCCCCATCTCGTACAGAGCGGCGCCGGGCGTCGAGAGCGGCGCCGAGAGGGTCGACTTCAGGGCGGCGGCATAGAACAGCGGCGGGGCCATGCTGCGCGCGAGGTCGACCACCCTGGACTGCAATTCGGCCACCTTCTGCGGATGGCGCGCCGACAGGTCCGTGGTCTCGGAAGGATCGGCCTCGAGGTCGAACAATTCGGCCTTCGGCGGCAGAACGACATGCCACACCAGCTTCCACTTGCCGTCGCGCACGGCGCCCTGGGTGGGCTCGACATTGTAGACCACCTGGTCGCGCCCGGCCTGGCCGAGGGCGAGGCTCGGCCAGATGTCCCGGCCGTCCAGCGGCTTGGTCCGCTCGAGCCTCGCACCGGCGAGCTTCGCCAGCGTCGGCAGCATGTCCACCACATGCATGACGCCGGTCGCCTCGCCGGCCTGGATGCGGCCCGGCCAATTGGCGAGGCCGACCACGCGCGTGCCGCCTTCGTAGAGCGTGCCCTTGCCCTCGCGATAGGGCGTGTTGTTGGGCGGCAGCTCGCCCGACACGGCGCCCTCGCCGGCGAACATCCGGTTGCGGGTGCCGCCATTGTCGGAATGGAACACGCTCAGCGTGTCCGCGCGCATGCCGCGCGCCTCGAGCGCCGCGATCACCTTCCCGATCTGCGCGTCCATGGCCGTGATCATGGCGGCATAGGCGCGCCGGGCGGGATCCGGGATCGCCGCATACATGTCGAGATAACGCTGCGGCGCCTGATAGGGCGTGTGCGGGGCGGTGAAGGCGAGATAGAGGAAGAGCGGCACCTTCGGATCGTGCCCGCCGATCAGCCGGACCGCCTCGGCGCCGAACAGATCGGTGTCGTAGCCCTCTTCCTTGACCAGTTCGTTGTCACGATACCAGTCGGTGACGCCGTGCGCCTCGTGCTTGAAGTGGTCGATCTCGCCGACCAGCGGGCCGTAGAAGCTGTCGAAGCCGCGCTGGCGCGGCCAGTATTTGCGGTCGGCATGGCCGAGATGCCACTTGCCCACCAGCGCCGTGCGGTAGCCGGCCTCCTTCAGCGCCTGGGGCAGCAGGAATTCGTCGGTCGCCAGCCCGTAATCCGCGCCCGAAGGGATGACGCCGGTCTGCAGGCCGTAGCGCAGCGGGTAGCGCCCCGTCATCAGCGCCGCCCGGGTCGGCGTGCACATGGGCTGGGTGTAGAACTGGCCGAACCGCGCGCCCTGCGCCGCCAGACGGTCGAGGTTGGGGGTGCGGATGTCCGAGCCGTGGAAGCCGACATCGGCGAAGCCGAGATCGTCGGCCATGATGTAGAGCATATGCGGGCGCGGCGCGTCCGCCGCCCGCGCGCCCTTCGCCAGCAGCGACAGGCCGGCGATGGCGGCGACAAATCCCGCGCCGCCCGCCAGAATGTCGCGCCGGGTTGGCTCGGGCGGGGCGGCGGCAGTGAGCGTATCTGTCATGACGTCCTCGTGGGGATCGCGACCCGCCGGACGCAGCGGAAACCGATGTGCGCCGCGGCGGTGTCCAGGGTCTGGGGTTGTCGGGCCGCCGGGCGGTAGCGCCGGCAATAATTTGGGGCGCACAGATGCGAGCCGCCCTTCAGCACCTTGCGGGGGGAAGCGGCACCGGGCGCATGCGGATCGAGGCTGCCGGCTTCCGGTCCGCCGCGCGGGTTGCGGGGGATGCAGCAGGGCTTGCCGGCGGGTTCCGGGTGGCGCGGGCGATACCAGTCGTCGGTCCACTCCCAGGCATTGCCGATCATGTCGAACAGGCCGAAGCCATTGGGCGGGAAGGCGGTGACCGACGAGGTGCCGACATGGCCGTCTGCGGCGAGGTTTTCCATCGGAAAGCGCCCCTGCCAGGTGTTGGCGCGGTGCACGCCGCCGGGTGCCAGTTCCTCGCCCCAGGCATAATCGGTGCCATCCAGGCCGCCGCGGGCGGCGAATTCCCATTCCGCCTCGCTGGGCAGCGCCTTGCCGCTCCATTGCGCATAGGCGAGCGCGTCCGCGTGACAGACCTGGACCACCGGATGGTCCATCCGCGCGTCGATCGCGCTGCCGGGTCCCTGCGGGTGGCGCCAGTCGGCGCCCGGCACGAAGCGCCACCAGCGCGTCCAGTCCTGCGCGTCGCCCTCGTCCGCGGGCGGCACGAAGACCAGCGCCCCGGGCACCAGCAGGCGGGGATCGGCCCCGGGATAGTCGTCCGGCCGCGGCGGGCGCTCGGCCATCGTGACGTAGCCGGTGGCGGCGACGAAGCGGGCGAAGTCGAGGTTGGTGACGGGAGCAAGGTCGATGAAGAAGCCATCCACCGTGACAAGGTGGGCCGGACCTTCCTCGGGATAATGGCGGTCGGACCCCATGAGGAAGCGGCCGCCCGAGATCCAGATCATGCCGTCGGCGGCATGGGAGCCGGGGTCAGGCGGGACAGCCGCCGCACCGTGCGCGCGCATCTCTTCTTCACTTCCACGCCTGATCTAAAGCGGCTGATCGTCCGGGCGGCGCTGGGCTGTGTCGATCCCAAGGAGCCATAGCCAGATGCCGCGGCGCTCCTCAATTGCCATTTCGCGCCAGCATGGCGTCGCGCCATCGGGCGGGCGATGCGCCCTCCCAGCGGCGAAAGGCGCGCACGAAATGGGCCGGATCGCGATAGCCGAGCAGCCGGCCGATCGATCCCACCGAAAGCATCCGATCGAGAAGGTAGCGCCGCGCCTGCGCCCGCCGCCACGCGTCCACCCGACCCTCGAAGGACGTCCCGAGCCCGGCCAACTGGCGCTGCAGGCTGCGCGGCGACACGCCGAGGCTGCGCGCCGTGTCGACCAGCGACAGGCGTCCCGACAGGGCGGCGGCGGCCATGATCAGCTCGAGCGTCTCGATCAACCCATCCGCGTCGCGCAGATCTCTTGCGAGGGGCGCGGGCGCACCGTCCCGCGCCGGCGGCGGTACGGTGCCGAACAGCACGCTGGGCCGGTCGAGCCAGGCTGCGTCGAAGCTCAGGGCGATGCCGATGCCATTGCCGAAGGAGAGTCCGGCGCCGAGCTTATCCTCGTAATCGCGGGCCGGCAGGCGCGCCCGGTGCGGCAGCCGGACGTGCAGGTCGCCGCCGGCCTCGCCGACGACCGCCCGAAGCACGGCCACCATGAATCCGGCGACCCCCTCATTGAGCACGCCGGCGTGGCCGGCATCGCTGTCCGCAAAGGAATGGCGCCAGCTGGCCGGCCGTCGCGCTCGTCGAGAGCGATATGCACGCCGCCCTGCAGCGAGGGCATGTGGCGGGCCTGCGCCTGCAGGCACTCGCGCAGCGTCCGACCCCGAGCAAAGCGTGCCCGCTGGGGCCGAGCCGCAGCGGATTTGCCCCGGCGGCAAGATCGAGCCCGATACCGGGGCGCGCCGGTCCGCCGCGAGAACTCTTCCAGCAGGGTGGCGACCTGCGCCCGCGCCACCCG
>NZ_JBNFNU010000102.1:0-12041 GCF_057364445.1 Xanthobacter sp. BG11Y11_SDJG | reverse complement strand
GCGCCTCCGACGGGGCGCCGGCGGGGAGCGGCGCGAGCGTATAGCCCATGGGGGCGAGGCGCCGCGTCAGCGCCGTCAGGTCGAGCCCTTCCGCGTGCCGCACCGAGACCGTGCCGGCGGCTACCGAGACGGAAATCTCCGTGATGCCCTCCACCCGCTGCCCCGCGCCCTCGATCTTGGCGGCGCAGGAGGCGCAGTCCATGCCCGTGACGCGGAACCGGCTGAGAACCTGCGGAGCGTTCATTCTGCGGCCTTTCTGCTCGCCCTTCCATTCGTTCGGCCGGCACCCTAAATGCTCTAGCGACTAGAGGAGCAAGCCCCATGTCGCGCACCATGAAGACCGCCCCCTCCGAGGCCGTGCCGCCGGGAGATGTGGACGTGCTGCTGCCCATCGGCGCGGCGGCGCAAGCGAGCGGCGTGAAGGTGCCCACCATCCGCTTCTACGAGGCGGCCGGCCTCCTGCCGCCGCTGCCGCGCACCGAGGGCAACCGCCGGCTCTATGGGGCGGACGCGGTGAAGCGGCTCGGCTTCATCCGCCATGCGCGCGAACTGGGCTTCGAGCTCGACGCCATCCGCACGCTGCTGCATCTCCAGGACCGGCCGGACCAGCCCTGCGCCGAGGCCGACGCCATCGCCGGTGCGCGGCTCGCGGAGGTGCGCCGCCGCATCTCGGCGCTGAAGGCGCTGGAGGCGGAGCTGGCGCAGATGGTCGAGGCCTGCGCCCACGGCCGGATGGCCGACTGCCGGGTGATCGAGACTTTGGCCGACCACGGCCAGTGCCGCTTCCATGCGGCCGCATCGGGGCGGCCGGAAGCGCCGGTCCGGGCGGCGAAGCGGCGCCATCCCCGCGCGGCGTGACGGAGTGCCCGGCGCCAAGAGGGCGCAGCAAGGAAGAGGGCGCCGTAGGACCGTGCAGCGAGACGGTACAGCCAGACGTGCCACAGGCAAAACGGTGTCGGGCGGGCCGGCCCAAGGGCCTCCCGCGACCAAGCCGCGATCGGAAGGCGGCGGCCGGCTATTTCCGGACAGGCGCCTGGGCGGCTTGGTCCTCCATCAGCTCGTACCACATGGCGTTGAGCACCGCGAAGGCGGCAGCCAGCGGCAGTCCGAGCAACCAAGCGAAGTACCACATGACGCGTCTCCCTCAGTAAGCGTGGCTGCTGTCATCGGCGATCGCGCGCGCGTCCACCTTGCCCCAAAGCACGCGGTAGACCCACGCGGTATAAGCGATGATGATCGGCACGAAGATCGCCGCGCAGACCAGCATGATGAACAAGGTGAGATGGCTCGACGAGGCATCCCAGACCGTGAGGCTGGAGCGCAGGTCTACCGACGACGGCAGGATGAAGGGAAACATGGAAAGCCCCACCGTCGAGATGATCCCGAAGATCGCGGCCGAACTGGCCAGGAACGCCCCGCCCTGCGACCGCGAGCCGAGCAGCGCGAGGCTGCCCAGCGCGCCGAGGAAGCCCAGTGCTGGCCCCGCCAGCATCCAGGGATGCGCGGCGAAGTTGACGAGCCAGGCGCCCGGGGCGAGCGCCACCGACTTGGCCAAGGGATTGGATGGGCCGTCCGCCGGGATCGTGCCGACGATCTGATAGCCCATGCCGGCGAGCCACAGCCACACCCCGCCGAGCGCGAACAGCACGATGGTGGCCGCCGCGGCGAGGCGGCCGAACGTACGCGCACGGGCCGCGACCGGGCCGTCGGTCTTCAGCGCCAGCCAGCCGGCGCCGTGCATGGCGAGCATGGCCACCGACAGCAGCCCGCACAGCAGGCCGTAGGGGTTGAGCAGCTCGAACAGGGTGGTGCCGTCGTAGAAGATCCGCAGGTCGGTGTCGAAGTGGAAGCGCACGCCCTGAAGCACGTTGCCCACGGCGACGCCCATCACCAGCGCCGGCACCAGGCCGCCGACGAACAGCGCCCAGTCCCAGCCGCTGCGCCAGGCGGCGCTCTCGCGCTTGGAACGATACTTGAAGCCCACGGGCCGCAGGATGAGGGCGAACAGGATCGCGAACATGGCGAGGTAGAAGCCGGAGAAGGAGACCGCATAGAGCGGCGGCCAGGCGGCGAAGATGGCGCCGCCACCGAGGATCAGCCACACCTGGTTGCCTTCCCAGACCGGGCCGACGGCGTTGATGACCACGCGCCGCTCGAGGTCCGTCTTCGCCACGAACGGCAGCAGGATCGCGGCGCCGAGATCGAACCCGTCCATGATCGCGAAGCCGATCAGCAGCACGCCGAGCAGCAGCCACCAGATGACGCGCAGGGTGTCGTAGTCGATGAGGGTGTGAAGGATCATGGGTCCTACTCCGCAGCGGCGAAGGATTGGGGAAGAAGCTCCGCCTCCGGCGCGTCGTCCGGCTCGGGGCCCTTGCGGATGGCGCGCAGCATCAGCGTCATCTCGATGATGAAGAGTACGGTGTAGATCGCCACGAAGCCGACCAGCGTGGCGAGCACCGTGGTGGCGCCGAGGCTGGAGACGCCCGCCACGGTGGGCAGCACGCCCTCGATGTTCCAGGGCTGGCGGCCGACCTCCGCCACCACCCAGCCCAGCTCCGCCGCCAGCCAGGGCAGCGGGATGGCGAGCACCGCGAGGCGCAGCAGCAGCGGGTAGCGGTCCAGCATGCGCCGCGCCGAGAGCACGAAGAACAGGGCGAGGAAGGCGATGAAGAAGAAGCCCAGCCCCACCATGATGCGGAACGACCAGAACAGGGTCGGCACGCTGGGCACCGTGTCCCATGCGGCGGCCTTGATCTGCTCGGGCGTGGCCTTTCGCGGATCGTCCACATAGCGCTTCAGCAGCAGCGCGTAGCCGAGATTGTGCCCGTCCGCCTCGAAGGCCTGCCGCGCGGCGGGGGGGATGGCCTGCGTGCTGCCGGCGGCGCGGATCTGCTGCAGGGCGTCGAACGCCTTGATGCCGGAGGCGATATTGCGCTCGGCGCCGGCCACCAGTTCCTCGATGCCAGGAATCTGCTGGGTCAGCGAGCGGGTGGCGATCAGGCCGAGCACCCAGGGAATGCGCACGGCATAATGGGTCTCGCGCGCGCTCTCGCTGGGGAAGCCGAACAGCGTGAAGCCGGCGGGGGCGGGCTCGGTTTCCCACATGGCCTCGATGGCCGCGAGCTTCATCTTCTGGTGCTCGGTGGTGAGGTAGCCGCTCTCGTCGCCGAGCACGACCACCGACAGGGCTGACGCGAGGCCGAACGAGGCGGCGACCGTCATCGAGCGCTTGGCGAGGTCCACATGGCGGCCCTTCAGCAGGTACCAGGCCGAGACGCCGAGCACGAAGATGGAGGCGGTCACGTAGCCGGCCGAGACGGTGTGGACGAACTTGGCCTGCGCCACCGGATTGGTGAGCACCGCGAAGAAGTCCACCACCTCCATGCGCATGGTCTGCGGGTTGAAGGCCGCCCCCACCGGGTTCTGCATCCAGCCGTTGGCCACGAGGATCCAGAGCGCCGAGAGGTTGGAGCCCAGCGCCACCGCCCAGGTGGTGACCAGGTGGCCCACCTTCGTCATCCTGTCCCAGCCGAAGAAGAACAGGCCGACGAAGGTGGCTTCCAGGAAGAAGGCCATCAGGCCCTCAATGGCGAGCGGCGCGCCGAAGATGTCGCCCACATAGTGGCTGTAATAGCTCCAGTTCATGCCGAACTGGAATTCCATGACGATGCCGGTGGCGACGCCGAGCACGAAGTTGATGCCGAACAGCGTGCCCCAGAACTTGGTCATCTGCCGCCAGATGGGCCGCCCGGTCATGACATAGACCGTCTCCATGATCGCGAGCAGCACGGAGAGGCCGAGGGTGAGAGGCACGAACAGGAAATGGTAGAGCGCCGTCATCGCGAACTGCAGGCGCGAGAGATCGACTACGTTGAGTTCCATGGTGTGGTTCCGGTGTCGTCCGGTCTCCTGGTTTGGACGCCGCCCCTGCGGCGCCGAAAAAGCGGGTTCAGTCGGGCCTGAGCGCATCCAGCGCGTCGGCAAATCCGGGGTCGCCGCGCCGCATCTCGCCGGCGATGCGGCCGCCGGCGATGCGATGATGCGATCGGCCACCGCCGCCTCGCGGCGCAGGTGGGTGGCGATCACGAGGGTGCGTGGCAGCCGGCGGCGGGCGCGCAGCGCGTCAGGACGTCCCGCGCGGTGGCGCCGTCGAGGCCCTCGGTGGGCTCGTCCATCACCAGCAGGCGCGGATTGAGCAGCAGCGCGCGGCTGATGGCGAGCATCTGCTGCTCGCCGCCGGAGAGCTGGGCGCCGCCATTGCTGCGCCGCTCGGCGAGGCGCGGGAAGGCGTCGTAGATGCGCTCCACCGTCCAGGCGCCGCGCGTGCCCCGCTGCATCAGGCGCAGGTGCTCGTCCACGGTCAGCGAGCGCCACAGGCGGCGGCCCTGCGGCACGTAGCCGATGCCGAGCCGCGCCACTTCGGCCGGCGATCGTCCGGCGATCTCCTCGCCGAACAGGCGGATCGAGCCCGAGCTGATCGGCACAAGGCCCATGATGGCCTTGCACATGGTGGTCTTGCCCATGCCGTTGCGACCGACCACCGACAGCACGCCGTGCTGCAGCGTGAGGTCGACGCCCTGCAAGGCGTGGGAGCGCCCGTAGAAGACGTTGAGCCCGGCGATCTGCAGGATCGGCACGCCGGCGGCCGGCGGGGCCTTCAGGCGCTCAGCCATGACCGCCCCCGAGATAGAGTTCCTGCACCTCGGGGTCGGTCTCGATCTCCTCCGGCCGCTTCCTTGAAGATGCGGCCGTTGTGCATCATCGTCACGCTCTCGACGACGCGCAGCGCCACGTCCATGTCGTGCTCGATGATGATGTAGCCGATGTGGGTGGGCAGCGAGGTGAGGATGTGGACGAGGTCGCGCCGCTCGGTGGGCGAGAGGCCGGCGGCCGGCTCGTCGAACAGGATGAAGCGCGGCGCGCCGGACAGCGCGAGCGCGATCTCCAGCTGCCGCTGCTGGCCATAGGCGAGTTCGCCCACCAGTTGGTCCCGCACGCTCGTGAGGTGGACCGCCTCCACCAGGCCTACGGCGGCGGCCATGAGCGCATCGTCCCGGCGCGGGCGCAGCAGGGAGAAGCGGTTGCGCGAGACCCCGCGGCAGGCGAGATAGACGTTGTCCAGCACCGAGAGCCCGGTGAACAGCGAGGAAATCTGGTAGGTGCGCCGAAGCCCGCGCCGGATGCGCTCCTGGGGCGGAAAGGCCGTCACGTCCTCGCCGAAGAAGCGGATGATGCCGGAGGTGGGCGGAAAGTCGCCGGTGATGCAGTTGAACAGGGTCGTCTTGCCGGCGCCGTTCGAGCCGAGCACGGCCCGCCGCTCGCCCGGGCGGACGGACAGGGTGATGTCGGAGAGCGCCGCCAGCGCGCCGAACAGCCGCGAGACGCCGCGCAGTTCCAGCGCATTGGCGGAGCCCGTCGCGGCGAGCCGCTCGCCGGTGACGGCGAGGCTGGAGGCGCGGCTCATGGCTTGCCTCCCGGCGTGTCGCCGCCGATGCGCATCTGCGCGGCGCGCGCTTCGCGGCTGCGGCGGGCGCGCTCCGTGATGCGGCGCCCAGATGCCGATCAGCCGCTCGGGCGAGAACAGCACGATGACGAGGAAGCCGAGCCCCACCAGCAGCTGGAAGCGCTTGCCGTCGAGCCCCACCCATTCGAGCAGGTCGAGCGAGAAGGTGCGCAGCAGCACGTAGACGAGGGCGCCGATGAACGGGCCGATCGGCCGCGACAGCCCGCCCACCACGGCGATGATGAGGATGTCCACCACCGGCCCCACCCCGCCCGTGCCGGGGGAGATCTGGCGCTGGTACCACACCAGCAGCACGCCCGCGAAGGCGGCGATGACCGAGGCGAAGGCATAGGCGGCGATCTTGTGGGCGGTGACGTCGAAGCCCAGCGCCGCCATGCGCCGCGGATTGTCGCGCGTGCCCTGGAGCGCGAGGCCGAACGGCGCGCGCGCCACATAGACCACGGCCCAGCAGGCGAGGGCGGAACAGCCGAGCACCAGGTAGTAGAACGGGATGTTCTCGCCCCAGTCGACGCCCAGGAAGACCGGCGGCGTGATCCCGTTGAAACCGCTGAAGCCGTTGAAGATGGTGTAGTTCTGGAGGCTCAGATAGTAGAACGCCGAGGCGATGGCGAGGGTGATCATGATGGTGTAGATGCCCTCGGTCCGCACCGAGAGCGCGCCGCTCAGCGTGCCGAACGCGGTGGCGATCAGCACCGCCACGATCACCGCCGCCCACCACGGCCAGCCGAGACTGATCTGGGTGATGGCGCTGTGGCCGAAGATGGCGACCATGTAGCCGGCCAGCGCCGCCACCGTCATCTGCACCAGGCTGACGATGCCGCCATAGCCGGCGAGGAACATGAGGCTCAGCGCGATCATGCCGAGGATCATCGCGTAGGCGAGAATCTGCACCAGCCAGAACGAGGACACCAGCAGCGGCATCAGCAGCAGCAGGACGGCGGCCACCCAGAAGGCGGTGCCCTGCCGGGCGACCGCCGCGCCCAGGCGGTCCGGACGGCGCGCGGCATAGGCGGAGGGGTGTTCGGCGAGGGCCATGTCAGCGCCTCGCCGCCAGGCCCTCGGGCCGGATCGCGAGCACCGCGACCATGATGACGAAGGTCAGCATCACCGCATAGGTGGGCATGTAGACCGAGCCGAACTGCTCGGCGAGGCCGACGATGAGCGCCCCCATGGCGGCGCCGGGGATCGAGCCCATGCCGCCGACGATCACCACCACCAGCGAGGAGAGCAGGATCTTGATGTCCTCGCCCGGCTGGAGCGACTGGAAGGTGCCGCCCACCACGCCGGCGAGTCCGGCGAGCCCGGCGCCGAAGGCGAACACGGTGATGAACACCAGCTGCACCCGCACGCCTGTGGCCGAGAGCATGTCGCGGTCGTCGACGCCCGCCCGCACCAGCATGCCGACCCGCGTGCGGTTGAGCGCCAGCCACATGGCGATGCCCACGACGATGGCCCCGAACAGGATGGCGATGCGCACCAGCGGGTAGTTCATCATCACCGCCTCGCCGCTGCTGCGCAGCCCGACGATGAAGGGCAGTTCCACGGGGCCGGACAGCCACGTGGGGGTCGTGACCTGGAAGGTGTCGCCGCCATAGGACCACAGCAGCAGGTCGGCGAAGATGATGGAGAGGCCGATGGTGACCAGCGTCTGCCGCAGGTCCTGCCCCTCCATCCAGCGGAACAGCAGCACCTGCATGAGGATGCCCACCACCGCGACGATCAGGAAGGCGACCAGCAGCGCCACCAGCCAGGAGCCGGTCAATTCGCCGATGCTGTAGCCGATATAGCCGCCCATCAAATACAGCGAGCCGTGCGCGAGGTTGACGTTGCGCATCAGGCCGAAGATCAGCGTGAAGCCGCTCGCCACCAGGAAATAGAGCGCGCCGAGCGTGATGCCGTTGAACAGGGCGCTGAGGAACACGCGCTTGCGCCCGAGCGTCGCCTCCAGCGCCGGCGGCCACACCGCGAACACCAGCCACAGCACGATCGCGGCGAAGACGATGATGATGAACGACGAGATGGGCCGGCGGGCGATGAAGTCACCCATGGCGCAGCTCCGGCATCTGCGGGCCGACGAGGCGCAGCGCCCGGCGGTAGTCGCTCGGCGACATGCCCATGTGGGCGGTGAAGAAGCGGGTGAAGACGCTCTGGCACGAGAAGCCGATGCGGTGGCCGATGAGCTTGACCGGATCGTTCGAGCGCACGATGCGCTCCAGCGCCGCGTCGAGCCGCACCGTGTTGGCGAACACCGTGGGCGTCACGCCCACCTGCTCGCGGAACAGCTTGAAGAAATGGGCGCGCGACAGCCCCGCCTCGCGGGCCACGCTGGCGAGCACACCCTCGTAGGAGGGGTGTTCCTCCAGCAGCCGGCAGGCGCGCGCCACGCGCTTGTCGAGGGCGCCGTCGGCGGACTGGTACAGCAGCGAGGCGACGAGGTCGGGTCCCACCGGCTCGCTCGAAGCCTGCGCCAGCGCCATGAGCACCGGCGCCAGCGTCAGCTCGCGGTGGCTGGACAACAACATGTCCACCGCCTTGTCCCGCCAGGCCGCCAGCTCGCGCGTCACCACCAGGGCCGAGGCGGGAAAGGCGCGGGCGCCGGAGGGCGTCATGGTCTGCGCCCGGAGCCATTCCGGCCGCAGATAGACCACCAGGAACAGGCCGGAACAGCCGAGCCGGTCGGGATGGAAATTGTGGGGCTCCCACGGATTGATGGCGACGCCCATGAAGGGGTCCACGCGCACCTCCTGGCCGCTCACATTCACCAGGCCATGGGCGCCTTCGAGATAGAAGATCAGGTGCGCTTCGCGATGGGCATGAAGCACCAGGGGGCGGTCGAGTTGGTAGATCGACACCCGGCCGAAGGGACCGTGGCAGACCGCGACAGCGCGACTCATGGTTCCTCGCGTGACTTTCTCCGGCCGCGGGCTTGCCGCATCGGGCAAGCCCCGCCCGATGCGTCGCGCGAGCGCGCGACGCCGGGAACCGGTCTGGAACTGCGGTCGGTTGGGGGAGCATCATCGCCTCGCCCCGGTCTCTCAGAGTTGCGCGGCGCTTACCGCTTGCACTCGGGATTGGTCCGCGAGGGAAGTCCCACCGCCTTGAACTGCTCGGGGGTCAGGCCGAGTGTCTGGTTGACGTTGGGCACCACCTTCACGAACTTGTTGGTGAGGTCGCCGTTCGGCAGTTCCGCCACCTCGGTGATGAAGGTGTTGGCGATCGCCTGGCGGTTCTCGTCGAGCTTGATCTTGCCGTTGGGCGCGTCGAGTTCGAGCTTGGCCAGTTCCGCCCGCAGCTTGGCGCCGCCGTCGGAGAGGTCGCCGTTGACCTTCTCCATGCCCTGCTTCAGCGCGTTGAACGCGTTGTAGTAGTTGGTGGCGAACAGGGAGGGGCTGGCGAAGCGCTTGTCGGCCGGGAAGGCGTCCTGATAGGTCTTCACCCAGGCCTTCCAGCGCGGGTCGTCCCAGGCGTCGGCGACGCCGCCGGACGAGGGGGTTCCCACCAGCAGCTTCTTGGCGGCGCCGCGCGAGGACAGCACGGTCTGGTCCACCATGATGGAGCCGCCGATGAACTTCGCCTTGCCGCCGGTCTGGCTGTACTGGTTGAGGAAGTTCACGGAATCGCCGCCGCCGAGGCCGAGCCACACCGCGTCCACGTCGTCCGGGATGTTGGCGATCACCGAGCCGAAGTCCTTGGTGCCGAGCGGCACCCACTGGCGCTGGACGATCTCGCCGCCGGCCTTGCAATAGCCCAACACGAAGCCGAACACCTGCGTGTAGGGGAAGGAATAGTCCTCGCCGATGATGGCGACCTTCTTGTAGCCCTTGTCCTTGAAGACGTATTCGCCGAGGCCGGCCATCCACATGGCGCCGTCGCTGTTAAAGCGGAAGAAGTTCGGCGAGGGATTGACGAAGGTGGTCTCGAGCGCGCCGGACGAACCGTTGATCATGACGAGGTTCGGCACGGTCTTGCTGTAGTCGCGCATGGCGATGCCCTCGGACCCGGAGAGCGGGCCGATGATGAGCTGCACCTTGTCCTGCTCGACCAGCTTGCGGGCGGCGCGCAGCGCGGAATCCGGGCTCGCGTCCGTCGGGGCGATGATGAGTTCGATCTCCTTGCCGGCGATCTTGTTGCCGGCTTCCTTGGCGGCGATCTGCACGCCGCGGACGCCGTCTTCGCCGCCGGAGGTCAGCGCGCCCGAGAGCGTCGCCATCACGCCGATCTTCAGTTTTTCCTGAGCCAGGCCCGGTCCCGCGGCCAAGCAGTATCCGCACGCCACCGCGGCGGCGAGGAGCGCTTTGCGCATAGCTTATTCCTCCCTTTCCGGCCGCGCCGACTGTTGTTACGGCGGTGCCGATGGCGGATTTCTTTGTTCCGCCCTAAGGGAAGGCTAGCATAGGGCGATAGGCTGCCAAGATCGTCGGCTTAGCCGAGGGTCTGCTTTTAAAACGGTTGGAGTGGCGCAGATCGGCCCTTTCCGCGCCCGCCGCGCGGCCGTGGATGGTCCCCCTAGAGCATTGGTATTCATGGAGATTATCGCGACTGGGCTGTATCCCTCGCGGGGGCTTACCGTTGCGCGCACTTTCCCTAACGTCAAGCAGAAGGGCGCCGGCGCTCACCGTTACGTGAGCGCCGTATGCTGAAGCTCAAGGTTGGCGGGACCGTGCGAAGTCAGCGTCTTGCGCTGGCCGGTCCCGGCGCGAGGTCAGGACGGGTGGAACTGGACCACCACGCGCTCGGCGAAGATCGGCGTGCAGAATTCCTCGAAGAACGCCTGATGCTCCGGCGATTCCGCGTAAGTTCGGTAGCCGTCCGCGTCGTCGAACTCCAGCACCAGGCCGACGTCGTAATTGGGCCGGAAGTTGTGGCGCTTGACGTGGGATTCCCCGCCGGCGCCCTCATTGGCGCCGATGTACCAGTTCTTGATGACCGGCAGGCTGGTGGCGAGCTTCGGGAAATTCGCGAAATAGCGCTCCACCGCCTTCGGGTCGGCGTCCGGCTTGAACTTCAGGATGGCCATGTGGCGGAACATCGTTTCCTCCGGGTGATGGTGGCTTAGGTCAATTCGGGAAGGCGGAAGATGCGCCGGCACGTCCCGCCCATCACGGCGGGAACGGCAGCGGGATCGAAGCGGGCGACGATGTCGGCGATGCCGGACCAGATGTCGCCATAGGCGCCGGCGAGGAGGCTCACCGGCCAGTTGCTCGCCGCCATCACGCGATCCGGGCCGAAGCGGGCGAGGACGTGCTCGGCGAAGGGCCGCACGTCGTCGGTCCGCCAGCGCCAGGCGAGCACCACGTCGAGGCCCACCGAGAGCTTGATGGCGACGTTGGGCAGTGCCGCCGCCCGGTCGATCATGGCGCGCCAGGCCGCTTCATCGCCACCGCCGACCGGCGGACGGGCAAGATGGTCCAACACCACGGGCATGTGCGGGTAGCGCTCGGCGGTGGCGAGCACGGCCGCGAACCGGGCGGCATCGTTCGGCACGGCGTCGAACACCAGCCCGGCAGCGGCGACGAGCCCCACGGCCTCCTGCACTTGGGGCGCCAGGAGCCAATGGGGATCGGGCTCGAAATTGATCAGATGGCGCATGCCCACCAGCTTCGGACGCTCGGCCAGGCGCGCGAGCGTCCGTCCAGTGGCTTCCGGATCGCGCAGCGGCAGCCAGCCGACCACGCCGCGGATCCAGGGGGTCGCGTCCGCGAGGTCGAGATATTCGTCGGTCTCGTCGGCGTCGTTGAGCGACTGCATGAGCACGGTGCCGTCGACCCCGGCCGCGGCCATGGCGCGGACCAGATCGTCCGGCGTGAAGTCGCGGTCGAGGGTTGCGCGCGCGGCGGGGGGCCAGGAATGGGGCCGGCGGTCCAGCCACCAGAAGTGCTGATGGGCGTCGATGGTGCTCATGCAGGTTCGCTCTCCGGGCAGGGCGGCGCGCCGCGATCAAGAAGGCGGTGGCCGACAAACGCGCAGCCCGCTGCCGCAAGGGCCATGGCCGCCGCCGTCCACCAGGCGGCGCCGTAGGAGCCGTGCGCCACCACGAGACCGAACAGGAACGGGCCGAAGATGGCGCCGGTGAACACGCCGGCCTGGGTGATGCCAGTTGCGGCGCCGGCGGAGCGGGCATTGGCGCGCACCACGGCGAGCAGCGAGAGGCCCGACCAGCCCCAACCCAGGCCGAAGCCGAGCGCGGTGCCGACCACCACCGGCCCGAGGCCGGTGCCGAGCGCCAGGAGCGCGTAGCCGGCCGCGCCGCCGAGGAACAGCAGCGCCACCACCGGCAGCGGCGCGAACGGCCGGCGGTCCACCCAGAAGCCGAAGGCGAGGCGGTGGCCACCGAGACCAGGCTGCCGAACGCCACCACCAGGCCGCCGACGGCCGCCGAATGGCCGTCCGCCGTGACCGAGGGCACGAGGAAGGTGGCCATGGAATTGGCGCTGCCCGCCCCGAGCCCGGACATGGCGCCGAGCACCAGCAGCGTCGCCAGCGGCGAGCCCGTCCCGGTCCCGGCGCGCGGGAA
>NZ_JBNFNU010000101.1:0-12125 GCF_057364445.1 Xanthobacter sp. BG11Y11_SDJG | reverse complement strand
CGCCGGGCCGCGTGGCTCGCGCCATGGGCCCGCTCGGCTGCGATGCGGCCGACGTGCTGGCCGACTGGGGCGTCGGCGCCCCGTCATCCGCCGCGGCGACGGGGAACTGAACCTCTACTCGGCCTTGATACCTGCCGCCTTGATCACCTTCCGCCACCGGTCGTAATCGGCGCGGATGAAGTCGGCAAAGACTGCGGGTGTGCTGGTGCGCACCTCGTAGCCGAGCTTCGCAAAGCTCTCCTTCACTTCCTTGTCGTCGAGAGCGGTGACGACCGCCTTGTTGAGCGTGTCGATCACGCCTGCCGGGGTGCCGGCGGGCGTGAGCAGGCCGAACCACGCGAGCGCCTCCACGGCGAACCCCTGCTCGATGAACGTGGGAATCTCGGGCATGCCCGGCTCGCGCTGCGGGCTGGCGACCGCGAGCGCATTGAGCCGCCCGTTGCGGACGAACTCCATCACCACGGCCGGCGAGCCGGCGAACAGCTGCACGCGGCCGGCGAGCAGGTCGGTGAGGGCGGCGCTGTTGCCCTTGTAGGGCGCGTGGACGATCTCGACCCCCGCCACCGAGGAAAACAATTCGCCGGTGAGATGGCCGAGCGTGCCGACACCGGCGGTGCCGAAATAGGTCTTGCGCGGGTTGGCCTTGGCGTAGGCCTGCAGCTCCTTCAGGTTGCTCGCCGGCAAAGAGGGATGCGCGGCGAGGATGTTGGTGGCGGTCGCCACCAGCGAGATCGGCGCGAAGTCCTTCAGCGGCTTGTAGGCGAGGTCTTCGTAGAGGAACGGGCTGATGACGAAGTTGGAGCTGTATCCCAGCAGCAGCGAATAGCCGTCTGCTGGCGCCTTGGCGATAAGGTCAGTGCCGATGTTGCCGCCTGCCCCGCCCCGGTTCTCCACCACGAACGGCTGTCCCAGCACCGCCTGCAGGCGCTGCGCCACGGTGCGCCCGATGAGGTCCGTGCCGCCGCCCGCGGCGAAGGCCACCACCACCCGAACCGGGCGATCGGGATAGGCCGCGGCGAAGCCGGGGTCCGGAAGGACGCACACGGCGGCCGCACCCAAAAGGAATTCTCTCCTGCGCATCGTTCCCTCTCGACTGTTCCATATTGCAGAACTATGTTCTGTGAAAACGGACGATAACCGATCGCGACCAGAGCGGGAAGCGCGCGGGGAGGAAGAAACGATGTTTCGCGAGCTTCGCTGCGCGCTGATGCGGGGCGGCACGAGCAAGGGCGTGTTCCTGGACGCGGCCGACCTTCCCGACGACGACGACGAACGGCAGCGCGTCATTCTCGCGGTGTTCGGCTCGCCCGACCGTCGCCAGGTGAACGGGCTTGGCGGCGGCGATCCGCTCACCAGCAAGCTGGCGCTGATCGCGCCCGGCGGACCGGCGAGCGCCGACGTCACATACACATTTGGACAGGTGGAGCTGGAGCGCGCAGCGGTCGACTATGCGAGCCCGTGCGGCAACATCGTCTCGGCGGTGGGGCTCCATGCTGTGCAGCGCGGCCTAGTCACCCCGAGGCATGCCTTGACGTCGGTGCGCATCTTCAACACCAATCTGCGCCGGGTGATCACCGTTGAGGTGCCGGTGGTCGATGGACGGGCCGCGGAAGCGGGCGACTACGCTATTCCCGGCGTTCCGGGGTCCGGTGCCAGGATCCTGGTGGATTTCTCCGACACCGCTGGCGCCGCCAGCGGCGCCCTTCTCCCCACCGGGCGCGTGCGGGAGGAGATGGCGGTCCGAGGGCTGGGAACGATCGAGGTCTCGCTCGTCGACCTCGCCAATCCGCATGTCATCGTGCGGGCCGCCGATTTCGGCCTTTCGGGCGCCGAGAGCCTTGAGGCGATCCACGGCCGGCCCGGGCTCGTGGAGCAATTGGAGCAGGTACGCGGCGAGGCGGCCTTCCGCTTCGGGCTGGTGGATGATCCGGCCAAGGCGCGCACCGACAGCCGTGTCACGCCCATGGTGGTGATCGCCGGCCCGCCCGCCCCCTACCGCGCGCGCCGGACGGGCGCGAAATCGCGGCGCAGGATATGGACCTCGCCGCCCGGCTGATCTTCCTGGAGCGGGTTCATCCCAGCTATGCCGCGACCTCCATCGCTTGCACCGGGGTCGCAGCGCAGCTCCCCGGCAGCATCGCCGCCGAGGTGGTGCGCACTGTGGCGCCGGGCGCGCCGATCCGCATCGGCCATCCCGCCGGCGTGGTGGAGGCGGAAGCGGAGGTTGCCCTTTGCAATGGCGCGCCGCGCGTCACCCGCGCCGCATTCGGGCGCACGGCCCGCCGCATCATGGAAGGCGTCGCTTATGTGGATGTGTAGGGACCGGCTCGCGGCCGGCGGGACGGCGCCATGGAGGTGAAGCCGGGCTTCTGTGCGCTGTGCCGCTCGCGTTGCGGCACGCTCAACGTAGTGGAGAACGGGCGCCTCATTGAGGTGCGGCCGGACCGCACCCATCCCACTGGGCAGGCGATCTGCCCGAAGGGGCGGGCGGCTCCGGAGATCGCTCACCACGCGCGCCGACTCACCGTGCCGCTGCGCCGCACCGCGCCGAAGGGCGCGGCCGATCCGGGCTGGCGCGCCATCGGCTGGGACGAAGCCATGGCCGAGATCGCCGGGCGCCTCGATGCGATGCGGGCGGAGAGCGGGCCGGAGAGCGTCGCCTTCGCCATCACCTCCCAAAGCTCCAGCCCGATCTCCGACAGCACCGACTGGCTCCAACGCTTCGTGCGTTTGTTCGGCAGCCCGAACAACTGCTTCGCCGTGGAGATGTGCAACTGGCACAAGGATTACGGCCACGCCTTCACCTTCGGCGTCGGCCTGCCCACGCCCGACTATCGCAACAGCGACCTGATCGTCCTCTGGGGGCACGATCCCGCCAATTCCTGGCTCGCGCAGGCCTCGGCCATCGGCGATGCGCAGGCGCGCGGGGCGAAACTGGTGGTGATAGATCCCCACCGTTCGGGCAGCGCCTCGGGCGCCGACATCTGGTGCCCGGTCCGGCCGGGAACGGACGGTGCGCTGGCTCTTGGCATCGCGCGGCTGCTGATGGCGCGCGGCGCCTTCGACCGGGAATTCGTCGCCCGCTGGACCAACGCCCCGTTCCTGGTGCGAGACGACACCGGCCATTTCCTGCGCGGCGCCGACCTCGGATGGGCCGATGCGGACGCCTACGTCGTGGTCGATGCCGAATCCGGCGCCGTCGTGCCGGCCGATCTAGTCGAGTCGCCCGACCTCGAAGCCGCACGCGCGGTGGAGACGCCCGGCGGAACCCGCGCCTGTCGCACCGCCTTCACCCACTACCGCGCCGCATTGGACCCCTTCATGCCGGATCGAGTCGCCGCGGAGACCGGCGTTTCGCCCGCTCACCTGGAGGCGATCGCGGACGCCTTCGCCGAAGCGACGGCGGTGAGCTATTACGGCTGGACCGGCATCGGCCAGCACACCAACGCCACCCAGACCGACCGTGCCGTCGCCACGCTCCATGCGCTGACCGGCTGCTTCGACGCCCCCGGCGGCAACGTACTGTTCGCCAAGCACCCGGTGCACGGCATCAATCCGCCGTCGCTGCTCGCGCCGGAACAGCGCGCCAAGGCGCTCGGCCTCACTGCGCATCCGCTCGGTCCGCAGCGCAACGGCTGGATCACGTCTCGCGACCTGCACCGGGCGATCCTAGAGGGCGAGCCCTACCGCGTGCGGGCGCTGGTCGGCTTCGGCTCCAACATCCTGGTCTCGCACCCCGATCCCGCGCGCTCGCGGGCGGCGCTCGCGGCGCTGGAATTCCAAGTTCATAGCGACCTGTTCCTGAACCCGACGGCGGACTTCGCCGACATCGTCTTGCCGGTGGCGAGCGCCTGGGAGCGCGAGAGCCTGCGCGTCGGGTTCGAGATCACTCAAGAGGCGGAAGAACTGGTGCAGCTGCGCCCGCGCATGGTCGAGCCCCTGGGAAGCGCGCGCTCGGACCTCGACATCGTGTTCGACCTCGCCACCCGCCTCGGCCTGGGAGAAGCTTTCTTCGGAGGCAATGTCGAGGCGGGATGGAACCACGTGCTGGAGCCCATCGGGCTTACCATCGACGACCTGCGCAAGAGCCCGGAAGGCATCCGCCACCCGCTGGCATGGCGCCCACGCAAGTACCGAGAGACGGGCTTCGCCACGCAGACGAAGCGGGTGGAAATCTATTCCGAGCTGCTGCTGCGGCACGGCTATGACCCGGTGCCCGGCTTCACCCCTCCGGCCGAGCGCACCACGGCGCCCTTCCCGCTGGTGCTCACCACCGGCAACCGAGGCAATTTCTGCCACTCCCAACACCGCGACATCGTCGCCCTGCGTCGGCGGGTGCCGGAGCCGGAAGCAAGCCTCAACCCAGAGACGGCCGCCGACCGCGGCATTTCCGGCGGCGACCGGGTGCGCCTGACGAGCCGCGTCGGCAGCGCGCGCCTCAAGGCGCGGATCGACGCCTCGGTGCAGCCGGGAACCGTGGTGGCGGACTATGGCTGGTGGCAGGCCTGCCCGGACCTCGGTTTGCCGGGAAGCGTGGCAGGCGACCCGGAGGGCTCCAACTACAATAACCTGATCGCCAATTCCGACGGAGACCCGGTGAGCGGCGCGCCGGGCCTACGCTCCTTCGCCTGCGAGGTGGCGCGAGAGAGCGTCGGCGCCTGGATCGGCCGGCGCGCCTTCCGCGTCGCCGCGCGGTGGGCAGAGTGCGACGGCGTCGTCACCCTGCGCCTCGCGCCCTGCGACGGCGGGAGCCTGCCCGGTTTCAGGCCGGGCCAGCACCTCACGCTCCATTGCGGCGGGCTGGCGCGCTCCTATTCGCTGTCCTCGGCGGCCGATCCGGCGCCCGCCGCCTACGAGGTGACGGTGCGGAGGCTCGAAGGCGGCGCGTTCTCGCCGCTGGTGTCAGGCCTCGCGCCGGGCGACGAGGTCGAGTGCCAAGCGCCCGGCGGCCTGTTCGCGCTGCCCCTGCAGAACGAGTTTCCGGTGGTGCTGGTGGCCGCCGGCGTCGGCATCACGCCCTTCGTTTCCTATCTGCGGACGCTCACGGGCGCCCCCGGCGAGCCGTGCGTAGTTCTCCATTACGGCAGTCGGGACGGCGCTTCCGAGGCATTCGGGGCGGAGCTGAAGGCGCTGGCGGCGCGGCTGCCCAACCTCGCCGTGCGCCGGCATCTCTCCAGCCCGACGCCGGGAGACAAGCCCGATGCCGTAGGCCGGATCACGGACGCGGCCGTCGACGACGCGCTGATCACCGCCCGCGCCCGATTCTACCTGTGCGGGCCAGACGCCATGATGCAACAGGTGACGAGTGGGCTGCTGGCGCGCGGCGTGCCGCGCTTCGAGATCTTTCAGGAGCGCTTCTGGAGCGGGGAAGCCATCGGTGCCATTCCCGGCGGGACCCACCGCATCGTCTTCGCCCGCTCGGGCCGGTCCATGGACTGGACGCCGGAGATGGGCACCATCCTCGCCTGCGCCGAAGCCGGCGGGCTCGATCTGCCGAACGGCTGCCGCGTCGGCCAGTGCGAGAGCTGCGCGGTCGGCGTCGTCTCGGGCCGGATCGCCCATCTGTCCGAGGTCGCCGGCCTGGACGAGAGCCTGTGCTTCACCTGCCGCGCGGTGCCCACGTCCGATCTCACGCTCGACGCCTGAAGCGCTGAACGCCGCGCGCGGGAGGGGCCTCTGCGCACGGACCACAACAGCCCCAAGGGACGCCCATGACTGAGCCGGTTCTCTTCTCGCCCTTCCGAATGCGCGGCCTGGAACTGCCGAACCGCATCGTAGTGTCGCCCATGGGGCAATATTCGGCGACGCCCGAAGGGTTCGCCACCGATTGGCACCTGGTTCATCTCGGCCATCTTGCCGTGTCCGGCGCCGGCCTCGTCATCACCGAGGCCACGGCGGTGGAGCCGGCAGGGCGCGTTTCCAGCGCCTGCCTCGGCATCTGGTCGGACGACCACATCGCCCCGCTGCGGGCGGCCCTGGCCTTCTGCCGGCGCCATGGTGGCGCCTCGATGGGCATGCAGCTCGCCCACGCCGGACGCAAGGGCTCGGTCTCAGTGCCGTGGGAGAAGCAGATCGCCCTCGACGAGAGCAATGGCGGGTGGCAGCTCAAGAGCGCCTCGCCCATCGCCTATCCGGGCCGGCCGGTGCCCAATGCCTTGAGCGTCGACGAACTGGCCGAGATCCGCGACGCCTTCGCAGCAGCGGCTCGCCGAGCGGCAGCGCTCGACTTCGACCTGCTCGAGATCCACAACGCCCACGGCTACCTGCTGCATTCCTTCCTGACGCCGCTCGCCAATGCCCGAACCGATGCCTATGGCGGCGCACTCGAAGGACGCATGCGCTTCCCGCTCGAAGTCTTCGACGCGGTACGCGCGGCGTGGCCGGCGGACCGGCCGCTCGGGGTGCGAATCACATCCACCGACTGGACCGATGGCGGTTGGACAATCGAGGAATCGGTAGTGTTCGCGCAGCAGCTGAAGGCGCGCGGCTGCGACTATGTCTGCGCATCGAGCGGCGGGAGCACGCCGGAACAGAAAATCCCTATCGGGCCGGGTTACCAGGTGCCGCTCGCCGAGCGCATCCGCGCCGAGGCCGGCATTGCGACCATCGCGGTGGGCCTCATCATTGAGCCCGCCCAAGCGGAGGGGATCGTAAGCGGGAGCAAGGCGGACCTCGTCGCCCTCGGCCGCGGCATGCTCTACAATCCTCGCTGGGCTTGGCATGCGGCGGCGGCGCTCGGCGCCAATGTCTATTTTCCCCACCCGTACGAACGCTGCCATCCCTCCCTTCGGGGCAGCGACTTCCTCAAGCCGTTCCGCGACGCCAAGCCGGCCTCCTGAAGAGGACAACGCCCGCGCCGCAGCGTGGCCGCGCCCCGGCTCGGACGGCGCCGGGGCGAACGACCTGCAATCATGTTTAACGCGACGTGAAACTCCGCGCGGGGGGTGCAACACGCCGCCGGAACCGCATTCGCGGGCCGGCCGAGGCCGCGCCGCCGATGGCGGGGACCGGCTCCGGCGGGCGCGTGGGGCACCTGGAATACGGCGCAATCCGCGCATCTGGCGGCGCTGTGATGGCCGCGGCTGTTGCAATGCCCGCATTTGCGCCCTAGAGCACGGAATGCAGGCGCGAGCGGCGCCTCGACCTTGTTCAGCGTTCTCCCATCCCATGGTGCACCGATCAGGCCGGCAGCGGAGCGGCAGTTCCGGGGCCGCGCGCCGCGAAGGAAGGGAGCCAGGCCGCCATGCGCGACGGGCCGCTCCCCGGCGCGCCGCCCTGAAGGTTCACCGATGCGCTCGACCGGACGTTTCGCCCTCCTCCTCGCCGCCGTTGTTCTGGCCGCGCCCACGCTGGCGACCGGCGTGCGCGCGGCGGGCGAGGTGGCCCGCCTCTACGCCCCGAAGCCCCCGCCGGGATCGGCCTTCGTGCGCGTGGTGGACCTCTCCGGAACGCCCGCCAGCTTCAGCTTCGGCACCGGCCCCGCGGCCAAGGCGGCCGACGGCGAGGTGGCGACCCTGTTCCGCATCGTGAAGGGCGGTGTTCCGCTCGCGCTGACGCGGGATGGCAAGCCGGTGACCGGGGACCTGGTCCCCGCGGCGGACGGCTTTTCCACGGTGGTGATCCCGCCCGACGGCGCGCCGGCGCTCATCATCTCCGACTCCACCGAGGGCCGGAACGATCTGAAGGCGCAGCTGCGCTTCTACAATTTCGCGCCCGGCTGCGCCGGCGCCGTGGCGGTGGTGGACGGCCCGACCGTGTTCGAGGACGTGGCCACCTTCGGCACCCGCCAGCGCGTCATCAATCCCATCGAGGCGAGCCTTGCCGGGCGCTGCGGCGGCGCCACGACGGCGGCGCTCAAGCTGCCGCCGCTGAAGGCCGGGGACAATTTCAGCCTGTTCCTGGTGCAAGAGCCTTCGGGTCTCGTCCTCAAGGGGCAGCGGGACGAAACGGAACCCTATCGCGGCACCGCGAACTGACGGCGCCGGCATGGTCTTCGCTTCGGACAGCTTCCTGTTCCTGTTCCTGCCCGCCTTCCTCATCGCCTATGCGCTGAGCCCGGCCGGCCTGCGCAATGTGTGCATCCTCGCCTTCTCCTGGCTGTTCTATGCCTGGTGGCGGGTGGACTTCCTGCCCCTCATCGTCTCGATTGCCGTGTGGTCCTGGCTCACCGGCCTGTGGATCGCGCGCGCCGAGGAGCCGGAGCGCCACCGCGCCCTGCTGGTGGGCATCGCCTGGCCGCTCGCCTCGCTGGTCTGGTTCAAGTACGCCAACATGCTGGTGCACTCCGCCGACGTGCTGGGTCCCGCCACCACCGCCTGGTGGGCCGACGTGCTGCTGCCCATCGGCCTCAGCTTCTTCGTGTTCGGCGCCATCTCCTATTCCATGGACGTCTACCGGCGCACGGTGCCGGCGGAGCCCTCGTTCATCAACTACGCCACCTATCAGTCCATGTTCGGCCACCTCGTGGCCGGGCCGGTGGTGCGCTACAAGTGGGTGGCGGAGCGGCTCAAGGAGCGCACCTTCCACCGCGCCGAATTCATGTTCGGCGTCGAGCGCTTCATGATGGGCTTCGCCATGAAGGTGCTCATCGCCGACACGCTCGCGCCGGTGGTGGATGCCGGCTACCACCTGCCCGACCCTTCCACCGTGGACGTGATCGTCTCCATCGTCGGCTATTCGCTGCAGCTCTATTTCGACTTCGCCGGCTACAGCGCCATGGCCATCGGCCTCGGCCTGATGGTGGGTCTGAAGTTCCCCGAAAACTTCGACAATCCCTATCTGTGCACGTCCATCGGCGACTTCTGGCGGCGCTGGCACATCTCGCTGTCGTCCTGGCTGCGCGACTATCTGTTCATCCCGCTCGGCGGCAGCCGGGCCAAGCTGCCGCGGGTGTGCGCCAACCTGCTCATCACCATGGGGCTCGGCGGCCTGTGGCACGGCGCGAGCTGGACCTACATGGTGTGGGGCCTGTGGCACGGCGCGGCCTTGGTGTTCGAGAAGCTGTGGGACGTGTCGGGGTGGCCCAAGGTGCCGCCTTTGGTCGGCCACATCCTGGCGATCGTCTTCATCAATCTCGGCTGGATCCTGTTCCGCTCCCAGAGCTGGGCCGAGGCCGGCCTGATGACCAGCGGCCTGCTGGGCAATCACGGCATCGGCCTCTCGCCCGGCATGGGCGCGGTGCTGCGGCCGGTGGAGATCATGACCTTCGTCGTCGGCATCGCCCTCATCTATTTGCCGAAGGTGCTGCGCATCGACCCGTCCGCCCCCGAGCCCGGCCACACGCTGCGCGCCGTGAGCGCGCTGCCGCTGTTCCTGTTCGCGGTGTGGGTGCTGCAGGGGCGCACGGTCGTCCCCTTCCTCTATTTCCAGTTCTAGAGGGGGAGCGCATGGCAGACCTGTTCCGCACCATCGCCACCCTCGGCTTCTTCGCCCTGATCTTTCCGGGCTTCGGCTTCGTGGTGGCGCACCTTGCCGGCCCCGCTTTCGAGCCTGTGCGGGCCGCCGCCCACGGCAAGAACCTCATCGACGGCCGCGTCACCGCCGTGCTGGATAAGCAGGTGGTGGGCGCCCTGCCGGGCACGCCGACCCTCGACGGGCTGATGGCGGGCCTCACCTATCTGGTGCTCGACGATGCCGGGCCGCAGGTGCGCGCCGGCTGCCCGGGCTGGCTCTTCATCACCGAGGAGATCGCCTTCCAGAAGGGCGGCGACGCCAATCTCGCGGCACGGCTCAAGATCGCCGCCAAGGTCCGCGACGCGATGAAGGCGCGCGGCGTCGAGATGCTGGTGATGCCGGTTCCCGACAAGATCTCGGTCTCGCGCGACGGCCGCTGCGGCCTGCCGGTGTCGCGCCAGGCGCAGGCCGCCTCGCCGCCTGGCGCGCGGGAACCGCCGACCTCGGCCTCCAGCAGGTGGACGTGATCACCGGCTTCCCCGCCGACGGCTATCTGCGCACCGACACCCACTGGAACGTGGAGGGCGCGCGCTACGCCGCCGGCAAGCTCGCCGCCGCCATCACCGCGCGCCTCGGCCCCGGCGCGGAGAAGGTGGAGCTGACGCAGGGGCCGCCCCAGCCGCGCATCGGCGACCTGATGACCCTGTCGGGCCTCAACCGCTCCTACACCTGGTCCGGCCCGGCGCCGGACATGCAAGGCGAGGTCTCGAGCCGCATCATCCGCTCGGGCGGGCTGCTGGACGACGTGCCGCCGCCGAGCGTGGTGCTCATCGGCACCTCCTTCTCGCTGCGCTCGGGCTTCCCGGACTTCCTCGCCGCCGCGCTCTCGCGCGAGGTGGGCCAGAAGAGCCGCGAGGGCGGCGCATTCGCCGGCGCCATGCTGGAGATCCTGCTCGACAATCCCCATGTCCTGGACGGCACGCGCCTGGTGGTGTGGGAGCTGCCGGTCCGCACCCTGACCTACCCCCTGACCGAGGCCGAGCGCCGCTTCCTGGGAGACGAGAAATGACGCTGCCCCCCCTGCGCCCCAGCGCCCTCACCCGGCGCGCCTTCGGCGCCGCCGCCGCGAGCCTCATCGTCGCCGCGTCCTTCGCCGCGCCGGCCCAGGCGCAGAACACCGTCATCATCGGCAAGGGCGGATGGCTGTTCCCCGGCTGGGAGAGCCTGACCACGCTCGACAAGCCGGGCATCGACAAGGTGGTCGGCCTGATCGCCGACACCAAGGCCGCGCTCGCCGGGCGCAACATCGCCCTCATCGTGCCCGTGGTGCCGCTCAAGGCGCGCTCCTATGCCGCCAACCTGCCGGACGGCACGCGCCTTTCGCCCCAGATCGAGGGCCAGTACGACTATATCCTCGGCCAGCTGCGGCAGGCCGGGATCGAGACGCTGGACCTGCGTCCGGCGCTGAAGTCGGTGGAGACCGGCAAGCAGACCGCCTTCTACCGCGCCGACTATCACTGGACCGCCTGGGCGGCCGAGGCGGCCGCGGACGCCGTGGGCCAGCTCATCAAGCAGAAGTTCCCGCGCCTCGGCGGCCAGCCGGGCACCGGCGACAAGCTCGGCCAGTGGGTCACCCAGCGCAATCTCGGCGACCTCGCCCAGCGCTTCCTCACGCCCGAGCAGCAGCGCCAGGTGGGCCCGGACCTGTTCACCGTGCGCGCCTCCGGCCAGAGCGGCGGCGGCCTGCTCGGCTCCGGCCCGGCGCCGGTGCACGTGGTGGGCAACAGCTTCGTCCAGCCCTATCTCGGCTTCCCGCAGAAGCTCTCCAGCGTCATCGACCGGCCGGTCTCCCTCACCTGGCAGCCGGGCAATGTGGGGCCCTACGCGACTCTGCTCCAGTTCCTGGCGACGCCCGACTTCCAGCGCGCCCCGCCGCAGATCGTCGTCTGGCAGTTCAACGAGGGGCCGTTCCATTCCGGCCCCGAATCGCCGGACCAGTGGGACACCGCCTCACTGATGAGCCCGCAGACCTTCCGCGAGCGCATGCAGCAGGGCGTGCGGCGGTAGAGCCCGCGCGACCCTTGCCCTGAGGCGGGTCGGACCGCGTTCTCAGTCTTGAAGTGATCGATCGGCCGGGGGGCTCCGGGCGCAAAGGCCCGGAGCCCCGGCCCTTTTGGTTATGGGCACACGGTGCGCCGGGCCATGCCGGGCCGCCCGCCGGACGCCAACCCGATAATAAACAAACCTGAATACTTGGTGGCGCCGACGCCACACTGCGAACCCAAGCACCACACGCGTTTGCACCGAGAGCGACGGCGACCCGGCCCCGCCCGCACCGCTGCGGGGCGCACCGAGCCGCCCCCTCACTCGCCGCAACCAGCTGACAAGAAACAACTTCTCATTCTGCGGCCGCGCCGTAGCCGGACGCACGCCACCGCCCGCTACCTCAAGCACCGGCGCACCACAATAGTAAACGAAGTATGAATACTTATACCGTCCAAGTAGTCGCCATGTTAAGGTTAACTGCTATTTAAGCATTTCCGGCGACGGTGACGCCATGACCACCGCGCTCGATCTCCGAACCGTGTCCTCCGCCCGTCCCCGGCCGCGGACGAAGCTCCTGAGGCGGATCGCCTTGGGCCTGATGGTGGCCGCCTCCGCGGGGCGCGATGTCCCCTTTGCTTTTCTCGGGGCGGAGCGCCGGCGCAGCCCTCCCGAGCCGCCGCGCCTCG
>NZ_JBNFNU010000100.1:0-12189 GCF_057364445.1 Xanthobacter sp. BG11Y11_SDJG | reverse complement strand
GTGCGCCTGCCGCGCGCCGTCCTCGGCGCCCTGGTGGGCGCGGCACGGCGGTGGCCGGCGCACTCATGCAGGGCGTATTCCGCAACGCGCTCGCCGACCCCGGCCTTGTGGGCATCGCGCCGGGCGCGGGCGCGGGCGACGCCGCCTTCGCCATCGAGCAGGTCGGCGGCCGCCGCCGCCAGCATCGCTTCGGTTTCCGACGGCATCAGCGCGCCTCCCTTCTGAGGCCCAGAACGCGGTCGGCCAGGATCGAGCGCTGGATTTCGTTGGAGCCGCCATAGATGGAGAGGCGGCGGGCCTGGAGGAACATCTCGCTCACGTCCACCAGCGGCTCGCCGATGCGCACGGGATCGCGCACCGCCATCAGCGGGCCAGCAAGCTCCTGGGCGATGTCGAGCACCGTTTGCGTGGTCTCGGTGGAGAGGATCTTGAGGTAGGAGCTTTCGGCCCCCGGATCCTCGCCCGCCGCGAAGCGCTCGGCGGTATTGAGGAAGGCGGCGGTCAGCATTTCCACCGCCAGCTCCGCCTCGGCGATGCGGTCGGCGAGCCCGGCATCCGCCAGCGACGCAAGGCGGCGCACCCGCTCCAGCGCGCGCAGCGCCTGGCCCGGCGCACCGAGCTGGATGCGCTCGCGGTCGAGCAGAGCCGTGGCGACGCGCCAGCCGTCGTCGACGGCGCCCACCACGTTCTCAAGCGGCACCCGCACCTCGTCGAAGAACACCTCGCAGAACTCGTCGTCATTGGCGATGTTGCGGATCGGCCGGCGGGTGATGCCGGGGGTCGCAAGGTCGATCAGCAGGAAGGTGATGCCCGCGCGCGGCTTGCCGGCGTTCGACGTGCGCACGAGCGCGAACATCCAGTGCGCGTGGTGGCCCCAGGTGGTCCAGATCTTGTGGCCGTTCACCACCAGATCGGCGCCGTCGCGGCGCGCCGCGGTGCGCAGCGCCGCAAGGTCCGAGCCGGCGCCCGGCTCGGAATAGCCCTGGCACCAGATCACGTCGCCCGAAAGGATGGGCGGCAGGTGGCGGGCCTGCTGCGCCGGGCTGCCGAAATGCATCAGCAGCGGGCCGATATGGTTGATGCCCTGGGTGGGGATGTCCGGGGCGCCGGCGCGGGCCATCTCCTCCAGCAGGATCACCTGCTGCACCGGGCTCGCCGCCATGCCGCCGAAAGCCTTCGGCCAGTGCGGCGCGATCCAGCCCCGGCGCGACAGCGCCCGGTACCAGGGCATGCAGTCCTGCGGCGGCGCGCGGAAGGTGAGGTCGCGCAGGCGGTCGGGGATGGCGGCGGCGAGGAAGGCCCTCACCTCGGCGCGGAATGCCGCTTCGGTGTCGCTCTCGGGGCGCAGCATGGCGGCCTCAGGACGCGGCCTTGGCGGCGGCGGTGCCGCAGCGCTCCACCGCCTGCCGGCGCAGCTCGGTCTTCAGCACCTTGCCGAGGGCATTGCGCGGCAGCTGGTCCACGAACAGCACGTGCTTCGGCTTCTTGTAGCCGGCGATGAGCGTGCGGCAGTGGGCGATGAGCGCCTCCTCGCTGGCGTCGGCGCCGGGCCGCGGTTCCACGAACGCCACCACCGCCTCGCCAAAGATGGCGTCCGGAATGCCTACCACTGCGGCGTCGGCGACCGAGGGGTGGGCGATCAGCGTCTGCTCCACCTCCTTGGTGTAGATGTTGAAGCCGCCGGACAGCACCATGTCCTTCTTGCGGTCGACGATGTAGAGGAAGCCGTCGGCATCGCGCCGCGCCATGTCGCCGGTATGCACCCAGCCGTCGCGGATGGTTTCGGCCGTCTCCTTGGGGCGGCGGAAATAGCCGCGCAAGGTGAGGAATTGGCCCGGCGCACCGGTGCGCACGGCGATCTCGCCCACCTCGCCGTCCGGCACATGGGCGCCCTCGGCGTCCACCAGCTTCACCTCGACGCCCGGCGTCGGCCGACCCACCGAGGCTGGGTGGGTGAACTGCTCCTCGTGGTCGAGGCCGGTGATGGCGCCCGCTTCCGTCATGGCGAAGAAGGAGAACAGGCGCACATGGGGCAATAGGCCGATGAGCTGCTGCTTCAGCTCCACCGGGAACGCTTCGCCGGTGACGACGATGCGCCTGAGGCTCGCGCACTTTTGCGGGGCAGTGGCGATGGCCGGCAGCATCATGCGGCAGATGGTGGGGACCATGCCGGCGACGGAGACCTTCTCGCGGGCGATGATGTCGAGGGTCGCTGCGGGGTCGAACTTCTCCATCACCACCAGCGTGCCGCCCACCGTGAGCGCGTTGGCGAGCCGGGCGAAGCCGGTGCGGTGGGCGAGCGGGGTGGAAACCAGGAACACGTCGTCCGCGGTCAGCCCCCATTCGAGCCCGTTCACGAAATGATGGTTGGTGATGATGTTGGCGTGGGTCAGCAGCGCGCCCTTGGGGCGGCCGGTGGTGCCGGAGGTGTACATGATCATGGCGTCGAGCCATTCTACCGGCACTTCGGGCCGCAGCATCACCGGCTCGGCGCGCCAGTCGTCCAGCCGCTCGTCCCCCCCGGTGGCAGCGCCCGCCGAGAGGAAGATCGCCCCTTCCGCGGCCTGGCGCACCAGATCGAGCCCGGTTCCGGCGCCGTCGTACGCCACCAAACGCGGCTCGGCGTCGGCGGCGATATAGGCCACCTCGGTATCGGTCAGGCGGGTGGTCGCCGGCACCACGATGGCGCCGAGCGACAAAGCCGCGAAGGTCAGTTCGACGAAGGCCGTGCCGTTGGAGAGATAGAGCAGCACGCGGTCTCCCGGCCGCACCCCGCGCGCGCTCATGGCGCCGGCGAGCGCGGCGATGCGGGCCTGGAGCTGGCCGTAGCTCAGCCGCTCGCCGCCGCAGATGACGGCCGGATGGTCTGGCCGCCTGAGGGCGTGGGCTTCGATGAAGACCTCGAGCCGCATGGCATCACCTCGCGCTGTCGGCGAGACGGAATGCCGGGTAGGGGGTGCCGTCGTCGAAATGGTCGAAGGCGAGCGTCACCCTCTTGCCGATCGCCATCTCCTCCGGCGCGCAGCCGAGGATGTTGGCGATCAGGCGCACGCCCTCGTCCAGCTCCACGGTGGCGACCGGCAGCGGCAGGCGCCCCTCGACGCCGGGCCCGGGAATGCGCACCGTGGTGCAGGCATAGATGGTGCCGTTGCCGGACACTTCGCGCCATTCCAGCGTCCTCTTGCCGGTGAACACGCTCACCGGGCGGGGATAATGCTGGAAGCGCCTGGCCTCGGTGCAATACTGCATCATCAGCTTGCCCTCCCGCGCCCCGTCCCAGAACGGCTGGGTGTCCACATAGACGTTGGGCTTGGGGGCCGGCCGCGCGGCTTTCGCGCTCTCGGGCTTCGCGGCGGCAGCAGTCTTTGCCTCGCTCATGGGTCAGGCCTCCAGGATCATGGCGGCGCTGGTGCCCCAGTTCCGCGCGTAGGGAATGACGCCGATGCCGGTGACCAGCGCGTTCTTCGGCTCGCGCACCTGCCGTGCGCCGCCTTCGCCGAACATCTGGCGCACGGCCTCGGCGAGGTTGAGCCCGCCCGAGGCGAGGCCCGGCTGGCCGGCGGAGATCTGTCCGCCGCCGGTATTGGTGGGCAGTCCGCCTTCATGGGAAAGGTCAGTGCCGAGGATGAAGTCGGAGCCCTCGCCGCGCTTGCAGAAGCCGAACTGCTCCAGCTGCATCAGCACGGCGATGGTGAAGTCGTCATAGGGCTGGAACATACGGATGTCCTTCGGCGTGAGCCCGGTCTTGCCGAACACCGTGCCGGAGATCTTCGCAAAGCCGCTCTCGGTCACGTCCGCGAGCATGTCCGAGCCGTTGTAATTGGTCACCTCGGCGAAGGCGGTGGGGTAGACCATCTTCTGTAGCCCCATCTCCCGCGCCGTCTTCTCGGAGGTGACGAGGAAGGCGTTGGCGCCGTCGCAGAACATGACGCAGTCGAGCAGGCGCAGCGGGTCCGACACCACGCGGGAGGCGTAGTAGTCCTCCATGGTCAGCGGCTTCTTGAACTTGGAATAGGCGTTGTCGTTCATCAGCGCCTGGGCGCGCTGGGTGACGGCGATCTTGCCCAGCGCCTCGTCCTTCAGCCCGTACTGGTGGATGTAGCGCGAGATCAGCAGGCCGAACGAGGCCGGCGGCCCCTGCACCCCCGGCGGGTCTTGGAACTCGCTGCGGTAGGCGCCGTAATTGGCGCGCCAGGAGGTGGACGGGGCATCGGCGGAGAGCACCACCGCCACCTCGCAGGCGCCGTCGCGGATGGCGGCGGCGGCGCGGGCGACGCCACCGGTGGCGGAGCAGCCGCCGATGGCGCCGAAGTTCAGCCAGGTCGGCGTGAGGCCGAGCGCCTCGGTCATGTAGACCGCGTAGAACGGGTTCGGCGCCTCGCTCAGCGGCGCGGTGACGGAGAGGCCGTCGATGCGGTTCTTGTCCACGCCCGTGGCGGTGAGCAGGTCGCTGAGCGCCTCGCCGGCGAGGTCATAGGCGCTGCGGCCGCTCTTGAAGTCGATGCGGGTTTCCGAATACCCGGCGATGACGATGTCGCGTTTGCTCATGGTGGGTCTCATTCGCCTTGGAAGTTGGGGGCGCGCTTCTCGCGGAAGGCGGCGAGCCCCTCGTTCCGGTCCCGCGAGAAGTAGAGGTAGAAGGAGAGGTCGGCCTCGGTGGCGAAGCCCTCGGCGAGCGGCATGTCGGCGCCGCGGTCGATGGCGGCCTTGGAGAACATCACCGAGAGCGGCGCGTTGGCGGCGATGGCGGCCGCCACTTCGTGCGCCTTGGCGAGCGCCGCGCCCGCCTCGGTGACGTAGGTGACGAGGCGCAGGCGCTCGGCCTCGGCGGCATCGATGCGCCGGCCGGTCCAGATCAGGTCCTTGGCGAGCTGGGGGCCGATGAGGCGCGGCAGCGTCTGGGTGCCGCCGCCGCCGGGCATCAAACCGAGCTTGCATTCGGGCAGGCCGAATTTCGCCTTGCCGCCCGCCACCACGATGTCGGCGGTCAGCGCCAGTTCCAGGCCGCCGCCGAGCGCGAAGCCCTCCACCGCCACGATCACCGGCTTGGTGAAGGCAGCTACCTCCTGGAACAGCCGGTTCACCTTCCGCGCGCGCTTCCTGAACCGGTAGAACTCGAAATACTCGTTCTCCTTGATCTGGAACTCGCTGGTGTCGATGCCGGTGCAGAACGCCTTCTCGCTGCCGGCGAGCACCACGGCGCGCACCTTTCGGTCGAACTCCGCCTCGGCGAGCACCTCGAGGATCTCGGAGGCCGTCTGCTCGCGCAGCGAATTCAGCTTCTCCGGTCGGTTGATGGTGATCTCGACGGTCGCGTCCCGGCGGGCGACCAGAATATCTTCGTGGGACATGGGCTTACTCCGAATGAACAAGGCTCGCCTTCCGCGCTCCGGCCAGCCGGCGCGCGGGTCGAAGGAGGGATGCGAAGGCGTGGGGATCACCCCGGGGCGGGCGGGTGCTCCTCCTCGCCCAGCGCAGCGGCGATCTCGTCGTGAAGCCGGGCGCGCAAGGGCTCGTCGCGGCGCTCGCGATCGGTGAGCGTCAGCTCCAGCTGGATGCGCGCGGCGCGCCGAGCACCAGCACCCGGTCCGCCATGTCGAGCGCGTCCTCGATGCGGTGGGTAACCAGAAGGCAGGTCTTGCTGAACTCCCGCGCGATGCGGTGGAAGTCCGCGCGCAGCGCCCGCGAGGTGACGTGGTCGAGCTGGCTGAAGCTCTCGTCCAGCAGGACGATCTCCGGGTCCACCGCGAGCGCGCGGGCGAGCGAGACGCGCTGGCGCATGCCGCCGGACAGCTCGTGGGCATATTTGTCTGCGGCATCGCCGAGCTTCACCCGCTCGAGCCACGCCATGGCGGTGGCGCGCGCCTCCTCCTTGGACTTGCCGAGGATGAGGAGGCCCAGCTCCACATTCTCCACGGCCGTGCGCCAGGGCAGGAGGCGGTCGGTCTGGAAGCTCACCGCGAGCTTGCCGCGCAGACCGACGAAATTGGCGTTGGGATCGAGCCCGGCGACGCGCACCGTGCCGCTGTCCGGCGTCAGGGTGCCGAGCACGAGGTTCAGCACCGTGCTCTTGCCGGCGCCGGTGCGCCCGAGCAGAGCGACGATCTCGCCGTGGGCGACGTCGATGGAGAGGTCGTCCACCACGCTCTTGCCGCCGAAGGCCTTGTAGACCCGGTGGAGCCGCACGGAGGGCGGAGGGGCGGCCTGGGCCGCACTCTTGATCATGGCGATGTCCTGGATCATCGGACGTTCACCTCCGGGCGCCACTTGAGCGCCACCTTCTCGATGGCGGAGATGGCGACCTGCAGCACGATGTTCAGCGCCACCAGGAAGAAGGTCCAGGCGAACACCTGGTCGATGCGGAAGGTCGACTGGGCGAGGTTCATGCGCGAGCCGATACCGGCGGCGGAGGCCACCAGCTCGGCGAACACCACCATGCGGATGGCGTAGCCGATCACCGACTTCGTGGTGAGGAACACATACGGCACGATGTGCGGGATGATGAGGTAGCGCATGACGTGCCAGCGCGACGGCCGGAAGCTCTCGATCATGTCGATCAGCTCCTTGGGCAAAGCGCGGATGCCGTCATAGATGTTGAGCGCGTAGAACGGGATGATGATGACGCACAGGATGAAGAAGATGCGGACTTCCGGATCCTTGAACCAGAACACCGCGATCAGCATCCAGGACAGCGCGGGGATGCCGGTGTCGATCACCACCAGCGAGCGCAGATAGGGCCGCAGCTTCGGCTTCATGCCCATGACGAGGCCGAGCATCAGCCCGAGCAGCATGGACGCCGCAACCGCCGCCGTGAGGCGGGCCAATGTGATGAAGACGTGGCTCGTGTCGGAGAAGAAGATTTCCCGCGCCGCGGCCAGCACCGTGCCGGGCGAGGGCATCACATAGTCCGGCACGAAGCGGCTGAGCACCTCCATGAGGATGACGAGGCTCGTCACCACCACGACGGTGGCGATGGTCTCGCGTCGGCGCTCCGTCATGGGCGCCCGCGGCGGCGCGATGGCGCGGGGCATGCTGGGGTGGGTGGAGGTCAAGGCGCGTCCTCGCTCGTGGTGGCCTCGGCCGGCTCGGCCGGCCGCTCTCGGTTTTGGGGAGAGCGGCGGCGCCCGCCGCCCCCCTTCCGGCGCCTCAGCCCCTTGAAGAAGAAGGCGTCGTCCACCGGCTTCTGCAGCAGGCCGTTGCGGGCGAGGAACTCGCTCGCCTTGACGATCTCGGACCGGCCCTGCGCGCTCGCCATGGAACGGAACTGGAAGCGCAGCCGCCGCGAGGTGATGGCCTCGGCGAGCACCTCGGGCGGGAAGCCGGAATTCTGGCCGGCGATCGCCACCGCCTCTTTGGGCGCGGCATTGATGCGCTGGAGGCACTCCTCGAACATGGCGCGCACGCGCTGCGCCATGTCCGGATTCTTCTCCGCCAGCTCGCGCCGCACCGCGACGCCGAAATAGGGCAGGTCGAGCGACGTCGCCTTGCGGTAGGCCTCGCCGGCGTTGAACAGCGGCCTGAGCTTGCTGTCGCGCAGGAGGGCGGCGGTGACGTTGGGCTCCCACGAGAGGCCGGCCTCGGCCCGGTTGGCCATCACCAGCGTCATGGCGGCGGCCGGGTTGTCGACGCCCTGGATGGTCACGTCCTTGCCCAGCTCGATGCCGTTCAGTTCCTTGATGAGCGCCGCCACCATCCGGAAGGTGCCGGTGGACTGGGCGGCCGCCAGCGTCTTGCCCTTGAGGCCCGCCACGTCCTTCAGCGCCGGGTCGCCGGTGACGATGTAGATCATGTCCGCGGTGGTGATGGAGCACAGCATCTCGATCGGCACGCCCGCCTGCTGGCGCGAGGCGAAGGTGTCCCAGCTGCCGATGCAGACGTCGTAATTGCCGGCGGCGAAGTCGTTGTAATAGGTGGAGACCGCCGTGTACTGCGTGGGCGCGGCGAGCGGCACGCCGTGCTTCTCGGCCAGCTTCTGGGCGATGATGTACTGCACCACGAGGATGGTGAATCCGGGCGCCAGCGAGGCCCAGCGCACCGGCGCCGCGGCCTGCGCGAAGGCCGGCGTCGAAAGACCGATGGTGCCGCCCGCGAGCGAGGCTCCAAGGGATGCTTCGAGAAACGTGCGGCGTGAGAGATGTGCGACCACCTTGCCCTCCCAGGCATGGCGCGTCCGTCACCCCACGCTGCCCGTCGGGACCGGTGGAGTCGGCGCGCTCGTTGTGCGTTTCCATCGAGCGACCGGACGTGCCGCCGGTCTTCTCAGTTCAGGATGCTAGGGGGAGGGGCCGGGGCAATCCAGCGCATAAGCGTGCCGGTATCGTTCCAGAATTGGAACGATAGGCGCGGGCGAGGGAAGCCCCTACGCCTCCTCGCCGAGGCTCTCGGCGATGAAGTCCAGGAACACCCGCACCATGCGCGGCGTGCGCCGGCGGCCGAGGAAGGTGGCGGAGACCTCCAGCGCCGGGCTCTCCCAGTCGGCCAGAAGCGGCACCAGCCGGCCCGCCTTCACGTCGTTGCGGCACATGATGTTGGGCAGGATGCCGATGCCGACGCCCTTGATGATGAGTTCGCGAGCGACGCCGATATTGTTGACGGTGACGTGGCCTTCCACCGCCACGGCGCGGTCTCCGTTGCGGCTCTGGAACGTCCACACGCCCTCGCTGCGCTGGTGGTCGGTGACGATGCAGTTGTGGCTGGCGAATTCCTCGATGGCGGCCGGCTCGCCGCGCCGGCGCACATAGTCCGGGCTCGCATAGACGCCGCGTGTGATGCGTGCGAGGCGGCGCACCGGCACCTGCGAGTTCTTGATGCGGCCGAGATGGATGGCGACGTCGCAGCGGTCCTCGTTCACGTCCACCCAGCGCCCGCTCACCTCGATGTCGAGATGGATGTCGGGATATTTCATGGCGAACGCGCCGATGGCGCGGCTGAGCCAGGAGATGCCGAAGTCGATGGGCATGGAGACGTGCAGCTTGCCGCGCAGTTCGGTCTGGAGGCTGTGCGCGAACAGGCCAGCATCCTCGATCTCGGAGGAGATGCGCTCGCAATGGTGGGCGAGGGCGCGCCGGCGTCGGTGACGGTGATCTTGCGGTTGCCGCGCTTGAGCAGGTGCACCCCCATCTGGTCCTCCAGATGGGCGATCTTCCGGCTCAGCGTCGACTTCGGCAGATCGAGCTTCTGCGCCGCCTTGGTGAGGCTGCCCGCATTGGCCACCTCGTAGAACAGCAGCATGGCGTTGAGGTCGATCTTCATGGCCATGGCGCGGCCCTCGGGGATGAAACGTCTCGCCTGCGGTGGTGCCAGAATTCCTGGCGTGCCGCCAGCGGGGCCGGCGAGCCCCTCGCTTAGGCCGGGCCTTTGGGCCGCCCGCGCATGCCGCTCGGGGTCAAGGTGGCGGCGCTGGCGATGGCCGCATCGGGCATCGGCCCCTGAGACTGAGGCGCCGCGGTGCGCAGGCCGGTCCGGCGGCCGTCGGCGCATCGATCGACCGGCGGGCAGACCCCCGACTGCCGCCTCCCAGGGTTGCTAGGGCAAATCCTACCAGTCTATCTTAGGGTTAGGACTTGGGGGGCGCCCGTGGCAGACCAGGGTAACGACGCGGCGGCGCTGAACCTTTCGGCGGGAGCCTCGCCGGCGGGCGCGGTGGCGATCCTCGCCGAGGTGGCGCCCTGCTTCACCTACGCGTCCTACCAGAACGCCGTGCCGGTGCTGCGCGCGCTGGCGCTCGCCAACACCTCGGACGAGGCCCATGCCGGCCTGAGGCTGGAGCTGACGGCGACGCCGCCCTTCCTGCGGCCGAAGAGCTGGATCATCGACCGTCTCGCGCCCGGCGACCGGCAGACCGTGTTCGACCGGCTGGTGCATTTCGATCTTGATTACCTGCGCGGTCTTAACGAGGCCGAGCGGGGCGAGGTCGCCTTCGTGCTGCGCAAGGACAGCGCGGTGGTGGCCGAGGCACGCCTGCCGGTGCGCCTGCTGGCGCGGGACGAGTGGGGCGGCGTCGCCGACATGGCGCAATTGCTTGCCGCCTTCGTCATGCCCAACGATCCGGCGGTGGCGGCGCTGCTGCGCACCGCTTCCGACGCGCTGGAGCGCAACCGCATTCCCTCCGGCATGGACGGCTACCAGAGCGGCGACCCGCGCCGCGCGCGCCTGCTCGCCGCGGCCATCTACGCCGCCGGTGCGGCCTTGGGTCTGCATTATGCCGAGCCGCCGACGAGCTTCGAGGCGCGCGGCCAGAAGATCCGCCGGCCCTCGGTGGTGACGGCCTCCGGCTTCGCCACCTGCCTCGACAGCACGCTGCTGTTCGCGGCGGCGTTCGAGGCGGCGGGGCTGAACCCGGTGGTGCTGCTGTTCGAGGGCCATGCGGCGGTCGGGGTCTGGCTCTCGCCGCGCACGCTGCCGCTCGCCGTCATGGCGGACCCCATGGAGGTGCGCAAGGCGATCGCCGCCGGCGAGATGATGGTGTTCGAGACCACCGGCGTCACGCGCAAGCCGGTGCTCGCCATCGACCGGGCGCAGGAGGCGGTGGCGGCGCGCCTCGCCGAGGACCGCGAGCGCGAGTTCCGCGCCGCCATCGACGTGAAGCGCCTGCGCGACGGCGGCATCACGCCCCTGCCGAGCCATGAGGAGCGGGCCAAGGAGCCGGAGACGGCCGGGGAGGGGGCGCCGGCCGACCCGATCATCATCCTGCCGCCGCCCGGTCCCGAGCCGGCGCCGCGCCGCCGCCTTCAGCGGAAGACAGGCCCACCACGCCCGAGGGCCGCATCGCCCGCTGGCAGAAGAAGCTGCTCGACCTCACCCTCTCGAACCGCCTGCTGAACTTCAAGGATACGCGCCGCACCGTGCCGTTCCTGTGCACCGACGCGGCGTACCTGGAGAACCGGCTCGCCGCCGGCGCCACCATCCGCATCATCTCGCTGCCCGAGCAGAACCCGCTCGGCGAGCGCGACCCCGGCACCTTCCGCGACATGCGCGGGCACGACATCCATCTCGGCTTCGCCTCGGAAGCGCTGGCGCGCGACGAACTGCCCTCGCCCTGGCTCCGGCCCAGCTCGAGGCGCGGCTGATCGATCTCTATCGCGCCGCCAAGAACGACCTTTCGGAGGGCGGCACCAACACGCTGTTCCTGGCGGTGGGCTTCCTGCGCTGGCGGCGCGGCGGCAAGGACCATCGCGCGCCGCTCCTGCTGGTGCCGGTGAAGCTCGAGCGGGTCGGCGCCTCCGCGCGCTTCAACCTGCGCTTCCACGAGGACGAGCCGCGCTTCAACGCGACGCTGCTCAAGTTCCTGGAGAGCGAGTTCTCCCTCTCCCTGCCGCAGCTCGAGGAGCCGCTGCCCGAGGACGGCACGGGGGTGGACGTCGCCGCTTTGATCGAAAAGGTGCGCACCGCCGTGCGCGAGGTGCCCGGCCTGGAGGTGGTGGGCGACACCGCGCTCTCCACCTTCTCCTTCGCCAAGTATCTGATGTGGAAGGACCTCGTGGAGCGGGCCGAGAAGCTGCGCGAGAACCGGCTGGTGCGCCACCTGATCGACACGCCGGATGCACCCTTTCCGGTCTCCGACGCCCCGGCCCCCGAGCCCGCCGACCTCGACCGCGCCTTCGCGCCGCGCGAGGTGGTGTGCTTCTGCCGGCGGATTCCTCGCAGGCCGTGGCGAGCGTGATGGCCGCCGCGGGGCACGACATGGTGATCGTCGGGCCGCCCGGCACCGGCAAGAGCCAGACCATCGCCAACATGATCGCCCACTGCCTGGCGGTGGGAAAGAGCGTGCTGTTCGTGGCCGAGAAGGCGGCAGCGCTGAACGTGGTGCACCGGCGCCTCAAGGAGCACGGCCTCGGCCCTCATTGCCTGGAACTGCACTCCAGCAAGACCGACCGCCGCCATTTCCTCGGCCAGCTCCGGGCGGCGTGGGAGGAGGGCGGCGCGGCGGACGACCGCGACTGGATCGTCGGCAACGGCAAGCTGCAGCGCCGCCGGGATGAACTCAACACCTATGTGGAGGCGCTGCACGCGCGCCACGGCAACGGCCTCTCGGCCTATGCGGCGCTGGGCACCGTGCTGCGCGGGGTCGACCGCGACGTGCCCGCCATCTCTCCTTCCGGCCGCCGACGCCCACGACGCCGAAGCGCGCCAGGCGCTGGAGGATCTGGCCGAGGAGGCGGGCCGCACCTTTGCCGCCGTCGGCACGCG
>NZ_JBNFNU010000099.1:0-12203 GCF_057364445.1 Xanthobacter sp. BG11Y11_SDJG | reverse complement strand
GCCGCTCGGTCTTGAGCACGGCGTCCACCGAGGGCAGCCGGCGGCTGACGGGCTCAGGCGCGCCCGATGGCGCGCCCCGGCATCGTGGGCGCGAACGCCCGCGGGTGAGGACTCGCTCATCGGCGCGCCCTCAATAGCCGAGCAGCAGCGGATTAAACCCGGCCCGCCGGTAGGGACCGTCCTTCATCAGGACGTCGAGGCCGAGGCTGGCGACGTCGTCCGCCACCGGGTCGAGGTCGGGATTCTTCGGGCGGTAGAGCACCTTGAGGTAGGTGTGGCAACTGTCGCAGGTCTCGGCCTTGATGACCCCGTCGCTGCCGTCCACCTCCTGGTAGCCGATGCCCTTGGTGGTGCCGCACGAGGTGCAGCGGATGCGCACGAAGTTCCACCAGGTGCTGCACAGGGAGCAGACACAATAGCGCGCGCCGTGCGCGTTCGGCCAGTCCACCACCACGCTGGACACAGGCGGGCCGCCGCAGGTGGGGCACATGCCGACGCCCACGTCCACCAGGCTCTTCGGGTCGATCCGCGCGGCAAGGCGGGCGAAATGCACCTGGACCGCGGACGCCGCGAACACATGCTCGGCCAGATGCTCCATGGGGATGGAATCGGCGAGCACGTTGCGCACCACCTCCTCGCGCACCCCGTCGCCGGCCTGCGACAGGCGGGCGAGACCGTCGGCGGCGGTGGGCGGCATGGGGATGTCGGTCGCGAGCTTCAGGAGCCGGGTGAAGGTGTCGTCGAGCACCGGGTCGGCGGTGAAGCGCGAGCGGTCCAGCGGCGGCATCTGGAAGCTGCGGGCGCGCTCGCGGTCCTCGGCGTCCGGCAGTTCTGGAAGCGGCAGATCGCTGAGGCTCGCCGCCTGCACGGCCGAAAGATCGCGCAGGAAGGTGAGATAGGGCGCGAGCGGGTGGCCCTGGGCCAAAGCGGCGAAGCGCTCGGCGCGCCGCGCGAACAGCTCCCCCGGATCGGGCATCACAGCAAAGGGCGGAATATTGACGCCGGTGATGACCGACGGATCGGCGATCAGGGCGCCGGGACTGTTGGGGGAAGAGGACATGATGCGTCACGAACCTCACGGGTCACGTGGTGAGAACGGTGGCTTCCGATCGCGCGCGGCCAAGACGCCGGTACGGCATTCGGAGCATGAACGGCAGGCATACGGCGAGCATCAATGGCACATGGGCGTTAGAGGCCCGGGTCGCAAGGAACTGGCCGCAAGGAACTGGCCGCAAAGAACGGGCCCCGAGTAACGGGCGGAAAGTGACAGCCCGCCCATGGCGCGCCGCCCGATCCCCCGGTCCCGTCTGGAACGGCACCCGCGGCCCCTCCCGGCGAGGGAAGGGCGCGGGGAAACACTTTATTCCGCCGGGGTTCCCGTGCGCTTGCCGGCGACCAGCTCGCGCAGCCACTTCCTGTGGTGGCGCCAGGCCCATCCCCCCGTCACCTGGCCGCGGGTCATGGCGGAGATCGTGCCCTTGACCCAGATGGCCGCGTAGACGTGGATGATCCACACGCAGATGATGGCGACCGCCGCCACCGCGTGGACCAGGAGCGCGATGCGCTGCTGCTCGATCGAGGTGTAGCTGGAGAAATAGACGTTCCAGATCACCAGGCCCGAACCGATCAGCACCAGGATGAGGAAGGACATGCCCCAGAACACGAACTTCTGACCGGCATTGTACTTGCCGAGTTCGGGCAGCTTCTCCTCGTTGCCGGCGATCACGTCGCGGATGCGCCGCAGCCAGGTTCCGTCCTCGCTCTTCCACAGATTGGCCTTCCAGAAGCGGAAGAACAGCCCGAAGAAGGAGAAGAACAGCACCACGCCGATCCACGGATGGATGGCGCGGGTCAACTGACCGCCCCCGAACAGGGCGGTCAGGAAATAGAGGCTGGGGTGGAACAGCGCGAGGCCGGAAATCGCCAGCAGGATCAGGCTGATCGCCGTGATCCAGTGGTTGATCCGGGCCGCCACCGTGTAGCGGTCCACCTGGACCGGATGGCCCTTGTGGACCTGGTCGCCGCTCTCGACGTCGTAGGGTGCCGCGCTCATGAGCGTCCTCCCTGCGTCAGCTTCTCCGCATTCTCCTCATCCTCGGCGGTGACCTTGTTGGCACCGGTGACGAGGTAGTGGAACGCACCGGCGATGGCCGCGAAGCCCATGACGCCGAGGCCCACATACTTCGTCACGCCCTTCCAGGCCTCGACGATGGGGCTGATGCGGGGATTGTCCGGCAGGCCCGCATAGATCGAGGGCTTGTCGGCATGCTGGAGCACATACATGACGTGGGTGCCGCCCACGCCCGGCGGATCGTAGAGGCCGGCATTCTTGTAGCCGCGGGACTTGAGGTCCTTGATGCGGCCGTCGGCCCACTTCTTCATCTCGTCCTTGGTGCCGAAGACGATGGCCTGGGTGGGGCATGCCTTCTGGCAGGCCGGACCCTGGCCCACCGCGACACGGTCGGAGCAGAGCGTGCACTTGTAGGCCTTGTGATCGACCTGCGAGATGCGCGGGATGTTGAAGGGGCAGCCCTTCACGCAATAGCCGCAGCCAATGCACTTGTCGTGGTCGAAGTCCACGATGCCGTTGGAATACTGCACGATCGCGCCGGGCGCCGGGCAGGCCTTCAGGCAGCCGGGATCGGCGCAGTGCATGCAGCCGTCCTTGCGGATGAGCCATTCGAGATTGTCGGTCTCGGGGTTCACCCACTCGGTGAAGCGCATCAGCGTGTACGACGCCGGGGTGAGGTCCGGCGGGTTCGTATAGGTGCCGTTGAAGGTGCCGATCTCCTCATGGAGTTCGTTCCATTCGAGGCACGCGGCCTGGCAGGCCTTGCAGCCGATGCACTTGGAGACATCGATCAGCTTGGCGACCGGCGTCAGCTTCTGCGCTGGCGCCGGCACCGAGGAAGCCGAGCGGCGGATGAGGTCCGCATCGCCGAACTTCGCGGGGGTCGCGGTGACCGGAGGATTGGGGATCGGAGGAAACATCGGTCTCTTCTCCCTTATGCCACCGGCCCGGTCGTGGGCTCGATATTGACCAGGAACGCCTTGTATTCAGGCGTCTCGATGTTCGCGTCGCCCACGAACGGGGTGAGCACGTTGGCCGGGAAGCCCTTCTTGGCCGACCCGACGAAGCCCCAATGGATCGGGATGCCAACGATGTGGGTCGGCTTGCCGTCCACCATCAGCGGACGGATGCGCTTCGTCACATAGGCCTTGGCGATCACCGAGCCGCGCTTCGACCACACGCGCACCCAGCCGGCATTGGCGATGCCCTTCTCCTTGGCGAGCTCGGGCGAGATCTCCACGAAGAATTCGGGCTGGAGCACCGAGTTCACGTGGTTGGTCTTCGTCCAGTAGTGGAAGTGCTCGGTCAGGCGGTAGGAGGTCGCCGCGTAGGGGAACTCCTTGGACGCCGTGTCGGCGAACTGGGCGAAGTCGTCCTTGAACACGCGCGCCACCGGATTGCCCCGGACCTTCGGGGCGATGAGGTTGGCGACCGGGCTCTCGAACGGCTCGTAGTGCACCGGGAACGGCCCGTCGCGCATCATGCCCCGGGTGAACAGGCGCGAGACGCCTTCCGGGTTCATGATGAACGGCCCCACGTCCCGCGGCTTGGCCGTGGGCGCGATGTCGGGCACGTCGTAGCCGGTCCACTTGGCGCCGTCCCACCAGATCAGCTTGCGCGTGTCATCCCACGGCTGGCCGTCGAGATTGCAGGACGCGCGGTTGTAGATGATCCGGCGGTTGGCGGGCCACGAGAACGACCACTTGGAATAGGCGCCGGTGTCGCCGGGATCGGAATTGTCCCGGCGCGCCATCATGTTGCCCGCCTCGGTGAAGCAGCCGGTATAGATCCAGCAGCCCGCCGCGGTGGAGCCGTCGTCCCTGAGGAGGCCGAAGGATGCGAGCTGCTTGCCCGCCTCCAGCACCTTCTTGGTGGGATCGTTGGGGTCGAGCACGTCGGTCAGAACGGAGCCGTTCATCTCCTTCGCCAGCTCTTCCGCCGTCGGCTCGTGGGGGTCCTTGTAGTTCCAGGTGAGGTTGACGATCGGCTCGGGAACCACACCGCCGTCCTTGCGGTACATCTCCTTCAGCCGCAGGTGGATCTGCGCCATGATGAAGACGTCGGTCTTGGCCTCGCCCGGAGGCGAGCCGCCCGGCCAGTGCCACTGCAGCCACCGGCCCGAATTGACGAGGGAGCCCTCGTCCTCGGCGAAGCAGGTGGTGGGCAGCTGGATCACCTCGGTCTGGATCGAGGCGGGGTTCGCCTCGTTGTAGATGCCGTGGTTCTCCCAGAAGCGCGCCGTCTCGGTCTCGAGCGGATCCATGACGACGAGGAGCTTCAGCTTGCCCAGCGCGCGGGCGAGCTTGGCCTTGTTGGGGAACGCCTGCAGGGGGTTGAAGCCCTGGCAGAAGTAGATGTTCATCTTCCCCTGGTCCATGAGCTCGAACGCGCGCAGGACGTCGTACGCGGGGACGTCGAGCTTGGGCAGCCAGTCGAAGGCGAAGCTGTTCTCCGGCGTCGCTGCCGGACCCCACATCATCTTCTGGAAGCTGACGAAGAACTTCTTGTAGTTCTGCCAGTAGCTCATCTGGTTCGGCCGCAACGGCTTGAAGCCGCGGGTCGACATGTAGGCGTTGAAGTCCGTGTCCCGCTCCGTCGGAATCGTCAGATAGCCGGGGATCAGGTTGGACATCAGGCCGAGATCGGTCAGCCCCTGGATGTTGGAGTGACCGCGCAGGGCGTTCATGCCGCCGCCGCGCACGCCGATATTGCCCAGCATCAGCTGGATCATCGCCATGCAGCGGATGTTCTGCGAGCCCTTGGAGTGCTGCGTCCAGCCCAGAGCGTACATGGACGTCATGGTCTTGTTGGGCGCGGAGCACTCGGCCATCATCGACGCCACCTTCAGGAACTTGTCCTTCGGCGTGCCGGTGATGCGCTCGACCAGCTCGGGCGTGTAGACGGAGACGTGCTGCTTCAGCAGGTTCCACACGCAGCGCGGGTTCTGGAGCGTCTCGTCGACGACGGCATAGCCGTCGGGGCCGATCTCGTAGTCCCACGTGGAGCGGTTGTAGTCCCGCTTCTGCTCGTCATAGCCCGTGAACAGGCCGTCCTGGTAGGTGAAGCCTTCCTTGACCACGAACGAGGCGTTGGTGAACGCCTTCACGTAGTCCCACTGAATCTTGTCGTTCTGGATGAGGTAGTTCATCACCCCGTTCAGGAACGCGATGTCAGTGCCCTGCCGGATCGGCGCGTAATAGTCCGCCACCGCGGCCGAGCGCGTGAAGCGCGGGTCGACGACGATGAGCTTGGCGCCCCGGTTGGCTTTCGCCTCCGTGACCCACTTGAAGCCGCACGGATGGGCCTCGGCGGCATTGCCGCCCATGATGACCACGAGATCCGCGTTCTTGATGTCGGTCCAGGAATTCGTCATAGCGCCACGGCCAAAAGTTGGGGCGAGACTCGCCACCGTCGGGCCGTGTCAGACGCGTGCCTGGTTGTCGAACACCACCATGCCGGTCGAGCGCACCACCTTGTAGGTGCACAGGGCCGTTTCGTTGGTCGTTGCGGAAGCGGCGAGGAAACCCGCCGTGGTCCAGCGATTGACGGTCACGCCGTCCTTGTTCTTCTGCACCAGGTTCTGGTCGCGGTCGGCCTTCATGGCCTTGGCGATCTTGTCCAGAGCCTCGTTCCAGGAGATGCGCTCGAACTTGTCGGATCCCGCGCGCCGGATCATCGGATACTTCAGGCGCTGCTCGGACTTGACGTAGCTGATGAGCGCCGCACCCTTCGGGCAGAGCGTGCCGCGATTGGTCGGGTGGTCGGTATCACCCTCGATATGGGTGATATCGGCCTTCTCGCCCTTGGCGAGACTGCCCTTGGAATAGATGATGATGCCGCACGCCACCGAACAATAGGTGCAGGTGTTGCGGGCCTCGGTGGTGTTGATGAGACGGAATGGCTTGATGGTCGAGGCGAAGGCCTCTTCCACCCCCCCGAAGCCCAAGGCTCCGAGCGTCGTCCCCGCCACACCCGCGCCCGCCGTTCCTAGGAACTGGCGCCGCGAGAGCTCCATATTCATCGAAGGCAACCTCCGATACGTGCCCCTGACCGGGGACAATTGCGGACGCGTCGCAACGTCCGACGTCGGGATTCCGACTTGCGAGGACGGTATTTTGGAACTGGAAATATGTCAAACTGCGAAGCGTTTAGGACCGTTCAAAATTCGGGTATCGGCTCAAGGTTCCGCGACCTGTCCACCTGACAAAGCTGTGCATCGCGCCCCCCGCCATGTATTTGCGGCGCTGCACAATGGGTGCGACCCGCAAACCTGCGCGCCCTCGACCGCAAAAAACATCGACGTCTTCTGGTAAAATGTTGTGATGGTCCGGCTTAACGGCGAAAGTCCGAGACATTTTTCTCTATTGACGCGCTCCGCGCCAGCTTCCAGTTTGGGAAGGTGACGGCAGTCCGGCTCCCGCGTGACGGGGCGAACCTCATGAGAGCAACCGCGCCTGTGCGCGACGACGGCGCCTTGTTGCGTGGCCGCCCTGCTCCCTGCACGTCCCGGTCCCTGCACGTCAAGGTCAAAAACAACTGCATCTTCAATCACTGCGGGTTGCGCCTCTGCGCGCCCGCCTGGGGAGACCTGTCCATGATCCGCCCGCTTCTCGCGGCGGCCGCGACCGCTGCCGTCCTGCTCGGCGCCTCCGCCGCCTTCGCCCAGACGCTCACCTTCTCCGCCATTCCCGACGAGGACGAGACCAAGCTGGTCCAGCGCTTCACGAAGGTCGCGGACTATCTGTCCAAGACTCTCGGCGTGCCGGTGAAATACGTGCCGGTGAAGAGCTACGGGGCGGCCGTCACCGCCTTCAAGAACAACCAGATCCAGCTCGGCTGGTTCGGTGGCCTCTCCGGCGTCCAGGCGCGGCGCGCAGTGCCGGGCTCGCAGGCGCTGGCCCAGGGCGACGAGGACATGGCCTTCATCAGCTACTTCATCGCCAACGCCGCGACCGGCCTGCCGGCGAACCAGAAGGACCTGCCCAAGGCGGTCGCCGGCAAGACCTTCACCTTCGGCGCCAAGACCTCCACCTCGGGCCGGCTGATGCCGGAATTCTACATCCGCAAGGAGCTGGGGAAGGGACCGGACGAGGTGTTCTCGCGCGTCGGCTATTCCGGCGACCACACCAAGACCGTCGAACTGGTGGCCTCCGGCGCCTACGAGGTGGGCGCGGTGAACTTCACCTCGTTCGACGACATGGTGGCCAAGAAGCAGGTGGACCCGGCGGTGGTGCGCATCATCTGGAAGACGCCGCCTTATCCGGACTACAACTGGACGATCCGCGGCGACGCCGACAAGACCTTCGGCGCCGGCTTCACCGACAAGGTGCGCGCCGCGCTGGTCGGCATGAACGATCCGGAGCTTCTGGCGGCCTTCCCGCGCAAGAGGTTCATCCCGGCGACCAATGCCGACTACGACCCCATCGTCGCCGTGGGCCAGCAGCTCGGCCTTCTGGATTGAACGTGAACGCGCCGCTCCCGGCTCCGCCACGGGCGCCCGTCCTCGCCGCATTCGAGGGCGAGCGCCTGGCCTATGGCGCGCGCACGGTGTTCGAGAACCTCACGCTGGCCGTGCGGCAGGGCGAGCGCATCGCCCTGCTCGGCCGCAGCGGCGCGGGCAAGTCGACGCTGATCTCGGCGCTCTACCGGCGCCTCGCCGATGCCGGCGCGCGCGTGGCCCTGGTGCCCCAGGACCACGCGCTGGTGCCGCAGCTTTCGGTGTTCCACAACATCTATATGGGGCGCCTCGATCGCCACGGGGCCGCCTACAATGCCCTGAACCTCGTCCGGCCGTTCCGGCGCGAGCGGGAGGCGGTGGCCCCGTTCGCCGAGGAGCTTGGCCTCGCGCCGGAGCTGATGCGGCCGGTGGAGCGCCTCTCCGGCGGCCAGCGCCAGCGCACCGCAGTGGGCCGCGCCTTCTTCCGCGGCGGCGACATCCTGCTCGCCGACGAGCCGGTCTCGGCGGTGGACGAGACCCAGGCGCGGCGCATCCTGGAGAGCATGGCCGCGCGCTTTTCCACCCTCGTCCTGTCGCTGCATGCGGTGGACCTGGCACTGGAAAGCACCGACCGGATCATCGGCCTCAGGGCCGGCACGGTGGTGGTGGATGCGCCGACGAAGGCGCTCACGCGGGGCGATCTCGATGGCCTTTATGCCGGCTGAGGCCGCGAGCGCGCCGGGTCGGCTCGCGCTCACGCGCGGCAATGTCTGCCTGCTGTTCGTCGGCATCGCGCTCGTCCTGGTCCCGTTCGCCGATCTCGAGATCGCGAATGCGGATCCCTGGACGGTGCTGGGGAGGTTCGCGGCGGGCTTCCTCGCGCCCGATTTCGGCGCGGTGTCCGACCTGGGGCAAGCGGTGCTGCTCACCCTCGCCTTTGCGGTGGTGGGCGTGGCGCTCGGCGGCGCGGCCGGCTTTGTCCTGGCGCTGGCGAGCCGCAGCCTTGCGGCGCGCGGCCTCGCCACCACCTTGCGCTCGGTCCACGAACTGTTCTGGGCACTGCTGCTGATGCAGCCCTTCGGCCCGAGCGCGCTCACCGGCGTGCTGGCCATCGCGCTGCCCTATGCGGGCATCTTCGCCAAGGTCTATGGCGAGATGCTGGAGGAGGCGGACCGCCGCCCGGCGGACGTGCTGCCCAAGGGCACCGGCGCGGTGAGCGCCTTTCTCTATGCCCGCCTGCCGCTCGCGCTCGCGCCCATGAAGGTGTACGGCCTCTACCGGATCGAATGCGGCATCCGCTCCTCGGCGGTGATCGGCTTCGTCGGCCTGCCGACGCTCGGCTTCGAGCTCGACAGCTTCTTCCGCCAGGGCCAGTACGGCGCGGTGGCGGCGATCCTCCTCACCTATTACCTGCTCATCGGCACCATCCGGTGGTGGATGGGGGCCAGGCTGCTGCCGCTGTACTTTGCCGCCGGGCTTGCGGTCTTGCTCTCGCTCGACACCGTGAGCTTCGACTGGGCGAACGTGGCGCGCGTCTTCACCGTGGACATCGTGCCGGCGCCGCTGCGGGGTGCCGACCTCCTCGCCCCCGCCACCTGGGCGGCGCTCGCGGCATGGCTGAAGATCGTCCTGGTGGACCAGGCGGCGCCCGGGCTCATCGCCACCTTCGTCGTCACCCAGCTGACCCTGGTGGTGATGGGGCTCGTCGCGCTCACCGGCTTCGCGCTGCTGGTGCGCAACGTGGTGGGCCGGATCGGCGCGCGGGCCGGGCATGGGGTGCTGGTGGTGCTGCGCTCGACGCCGGAATACATGCTGGCCTATTTCGCGCTCCAGGTGCTCGGTCCCTCCATGCTGCCGGCGGTGATCGCGCTCGGCCTCCACAACGGCGCCATCATCGCCCACCTTTTGGGACGGGAGGGGGAGCGGCTCTCCCAGACCCTGCGACCGGACGCGCCGCGCGGGCTCGACCTCTACGGCTACGAACTGGTGCCGCGCCTGTTCGGGCCGTTCCTCGCTTATGCCTGCTACCGCTGGGAGATCGTCATGCGCGAAAGTGCCATCGTCGGCATATTGGGCGTGGCGACGCTCGGCTTCTTCATCGACAGCGCCATCGCCGAAATCCGGCTCGACCGCGCCCTGGTGCTGATCGCGGTCACCGTCGCCGCCACCGCCGCCATCGATTTCGTCTCGCGCCGCATGCGCGCCCGCCTCGCCCTCGGGGCGTTCGGCGGGGTCGCGGCGCAGCGCTTTCCCGCCCGCTGATCGCTCCTTATGTTTGCGCCGAGAGGTGAAGAGATGACCGAGACCCCGTTCCGCCTGACCAGCCTCGCCCATGGCGGCGGCTGCGGCTGCAAGCTGGCCCCCTCCGTGCTCCAGGACCTGCTCTCCGGCCAGGCCAAGGGCGGCCCGTTCGAGCGCCTGCTGGTGGGCACCGAAACCGGCGACGACGCCGCGGTCTACGATCTCGACGGCACCACCACCATCATCGCCACCACCGACTTCTTCATGCCCATGGTGGACGATCCCGATCATTTCGGCCGCATCGCCGCCACCAACGCCATCTCCGACGTCTATGCCATGGGCGGCACGCCCATCATGGCGCTGGCCATCCTCGGCATGCCGCTGGGCAAGATCGAGACCGATGTGGTGCGCGCGATCCTCCAGGGCGGGCAGGCGATCTGCGCCGAGGCGGGCATTCCGGTGGCGGGCGGGCATTCCATCGACTGCCCGGAGCCGGTCTACGGCCTCGCGGTGATCGGCACCGCGCCGCGCGAGCGCATCCGGCGCAATGCCGACGCCAAGGCGGGCGACGCCCTGATCCTCACCAAGGCGCTGGGGGTCGGCGTCTATTCCGCCGCCTTCAAGAAGGAGGCGCTCTCGGCCGACGGCTATGACGAGATGATCGCCTCCACCACCCGCCTCAACAAGGTGGGGGCGGAGCTCGCCAAGGACGCCGCGGTCCATGCGGTGACCGACGTCACCGGCTTCGGCATTCTGGGACACGGGCTGGAGATGGCGCGCGGCTCATCGAAGCGCCTGCGCCTCTCGCGCGCCGCGCTGCCGCTGCTCGCCCACGCCGAGGCCCTGGTGCGGCAGGGCTTCGTCACCGGCGCCTCGCACCGCAACTGGGCAAGCTACGGCGCCGACGTGGACCTTGCGGACGGGACCCCGGACCACTGGCGCCATCTTCTCACCGATCCCCAGACCTCCGGCGGCCTGCTGGTTTCCTGCGCCGCGGAGGAGGCGGACCGCCTCCTGGCGGAAATCCAGGCCGCGGGCTTCGCCAGCGCGCGCCGCATCGGGGCGGTGGAGGAGGGCGCGCCGCGGGTGACGGTCGACGCCTGAGGGGCGTCGCCCGAGCGTCAGCGCTCCGGCGGGAACCGGCAGTCGCAAGCGGGCGTTCTCTGAAGCGAAAGGAGACCGGCCATGCCCTCGTATCCGAATTGGAAGGCGCCTGCGCGCGCCACTCCTGTGATCCTGTCGCCGCGCCTGGAAGGCAGCGCCGGCCTTCTCACGACCGGCCTGGTGGGCGCGGTGATGTTCCTGCTCGCCAGCGCCGTCCCGCCGCCGTCCCATGCCCAGTCCGATCCGCAGGCGCCCGCGTCGGCGCCTGCGAGGACCCGCCGCACGTCGCGGCGACTCCGCCCGCGACCGGTCCGGCTTCCGGCACCAAGCCCGGCAGCGAGGGCTCCACCGGATGGACCGGCGGCACGGGCGGCACCTATACGGGCCTGACGCCCCATTCCGCCGCACCGGGATCGCCGCAGCGCCAGCCGGAGGTGGTCACCGGGGTCAATCCGACGGTGAAGCCCCAGGTTCGCTGCTGACGGGCGAATCGGTCCGGCGCCAGCCGATCTCGCCGAGATCGTATGCGAGCTGCGCGCGGACTACCGCGGGATCGGCGTCGGAGGCGTCGCCGGTCCGGGCCGCCACGCGGCGGATCAGTTCCGCCGCAGGCGCCTCCAGCCACACGCCCTCGAACCCAACCCCCAATTCCCGCGCCACCGCCTCGACGGCCGCCCGTTCGTCGGGCCTGGCATGGACGGCATCCACCACCGCGCTCTGGCCGGTGGACAGCACCCGCCCCGCCAAGGCGCGGATGCGGGCATAGACCGCTTGGCCGGCCTCAGGCGCATAGGCGGCCGGGGCCAGCCTTTCCGTCTCGGCGCGCCGAAGAGGCGCTTGCGCTCGATATCCGACCGCACGATCACGGCGCCCGGCGGGCGGCCGATGCCGGCCGCGGCATTCATCGCCCAGGTGCTCTTGCCGCTGCCGGAGAGGCCGCCGACGGCGACCAGCCGCGGCGCGGCCGCAACGTCACGGGCGAGAAAGCCGAGGGCCGCCGAAAAGGCGTGACGCACCCGCGCCTCGCCTTCGGCCAGTGCCGGCCCCGTGAGATGCCCGAGCCCCGCCGCCTCCACCTTGGCGCGGATCGCGGCGCGCAGGCTCAGGAACAGCGGCAGCGCCGAAAGGCCCTCGATCATCGCATCCGCCGCCGCCCACAGATAGCGGTTGAAGACAATGCTCGCCGCCTGCCGCTCTCCGCGCTGCCACAGGTCCATGAGCAGAAAGGCGAGGTCGTAGAGCACGTCGCAGGTGGCGATGTCGTCGTTGAACTCGATGGCGTCGAACAATGTCGGCGCGCCGTCGATCAGCACGATGTTGCGCAGGTGCATGTCGCCGTGGCAGCGCCGG
>NZ_JBNFNU010000098.1:0-12311 GCF_057364445.1 Xanthobacter sp. BG11Y11_SDJG | reverse complement strand
CGCGCGCGCGCGGCATGCCTTGGGGCTCGGGTACGTCCGCCAGAAGCGCTATCCCGAGGCGCTGGACGAATTGCGCCGCGCTTATGAGCTGGCGCCGGATGAGGCCCGTTTCGCCTATGTCTATGCGGTGGCGCTCCAGTCGCTGGGCCGCGCGCGGGACAGCGCGGCCGTGACCGCCGCAGCCTTGGCCCCCAGGCCCTACGATTTCGATCTGCTGGCGCTGGCGCTGAACGAGGCCCTGCGATCGGGCGACCGCGATCGCGCGCGCGATGCCGCTGCCATGCTCTCGCGCCTGCGGCCGGACGATGCGGAGATCGCGCGCCTCTCCGCACGCCTGCGCTGACACCGCCGTCCTGCCGACGGCAAATGGTCCCGGCACCTCCCGAGGTGCCGGGCCATCAAGGACGAACGGGCGGGGACGCCCCTACTGTCCCCCGCCGGCATTGTCGAACTGGGCCTTGATCTGCTCCTGGATCTGATCGATCGAGAAGCTCGAGGGGCGCTGGGCCGGCGGATACTCCTTGAAGGAGTCGAGGAACTTGGCGACTTCGACCTGAGCGGGCACGAGCAAATAGGCGCGATCCAGCATCCAGTCATAATAGGTATTGGAGGTGAGATCGGCCCGCTCGTAGGGGTCGGAGCGCAGATCGAAGATCTTGGGCACGCGCAGCTGCGTGAACGGTTCGGCCCAGATCCGCAACGTCCCCGTCGCGCGCTGCTCGGAAAAGACGAGCTTCCAGTTCTCGTAGCGCATCGCCACGATCTGCGCGTCATCATTGAAATAGACGAACGCTTTGCGGGCGCTCTGGTTCGTCTTGCCGGTCAGATAATCGAGTTGATTGTATCCGTCGAGGTGATTCTTGTACTGCTTTCCGGCAATCGTCGTGCCCTTGAGGAGACGATCCTTGATGGTTGTATCGCCGGCCGCGGCCACAAGGGTGGGGAACCAGTCGAGGCCCGAGAAGATGCCATTGGCGACCGAACCGGGCTGGATGTGCCCCGGCCAGCGGATGAGGGCGGGGACGCGGAACGCGCCCTCCCAATTGGTGTTCTTCTCGCTGCGGAAGGGCGTCGTGCCGGCATCCGGCCACGAATTCTGGTGGGGGCCGTTGTCGGTCGTGTAGATGACGATCGTGTTGTCGGTGAGCTTGAGCGCATCGATCTTGTCGAGGATCGTGCCGATCACTTTGTCCGTCTCGATCATGCCATCGGCATATTCCGTCAGCGCGGTGAGGCCCGGCTTGGAGCGGTTCTCGGGGCGCACGTGGGTCCGGAAATGCATCCGCGTGGTGTTCATCCACACGAAGAAGGGCTTCTTGGCCGCCACCTGGCGATCGATGAAGTCGATGGCCGCCTTGGAGGTTTCGTCGTCCACCGTCTCCATGCGCTTGCGCGTCAGCGGGCCGGTGTCCTCGATCTTGCCACCGGCCGTGCTCCGGATGACGCCGCGCGGGCCGAACTGCTTGCGGAAGGCCGGATCCTGCGGGTAGTTGAAATTCTCCGGCTCTTCCTCGGCGTTGAGATGATAGAGGTTGCCGAAGAACTCATCGAAGCCGTGCGCCGTGGGCAGGAATTCGTCGCGGTCCCCGAGGTGGTTCTTGCCGAACTGGCCGGTCGCATAGCCGAGATCCTTCAGCGCCGACGCCAGGGTGACGTCTGACGCCTGAAGGCCAACCTTGGCGCCGGGCAGACCGACCTTCGACAGGCCCGTGCGCAGCGTCGTCTGACCGGTGAGGAATGTCGAGCGCCCCGCCGTGCAGCTCTGCTCGGCATAATAGTCGGTGAACTTGAGGCCCTCGTTGGCGATCCGGTCAATGTTCGGGGTCCGGTACCCCATCAGGCCGAAGCTGTAGGTCGACAGATTGGTTTGACCGATGTCGTCGCCGAAGATGACGACGATGTTCGGCTTGGCGCTGGGCTGCTGCTGTGAGGCTGCCGGCGTGGCGGCTGCCAGCGCCGCCGTCGCCGTCGCCGTGAGCATGCATGCACTCAGCAAACGTCGAATATACATTCCCGCCTCCCCCGAAATGCTTGCGACGCATTAACCCGGCCAGAGACGTCGCGATGACACCCCGCATGGTGTCTCGTCCCAGCGGGGAGCAACAGCCTCAGTGCGAGCGCAGGATCATGTGATGGCGATGTAAAAGCAAGCGAGTTCTTAGGGACATGACCCGGGAATAAATAGCGGTAGCCAGTTGATGACATGCGGCTCGAAGCATTTGTGCGATGCAGCAGCAGTTGTCCAATGACAAGCCGGCTCACGGGGCACTGTTCAATCGCTCGCACATTCGCTCGCCAGCCGGCCCGGGGCGACGACCTTTTGCGAACAGGCCGCAAAGCTGTCGGCACGCGCTGCATTGCGGGTTCGGGCTAGGGGGCGTGGCCGATGATGGCGGCGTTCGCGCGCTTCTGGATCGCGATGATCCAATCGCGGGGCGCCATGGACTTCGTCTTCTATTTCTTCTCGAAGGGAAAGATGACGTTCCAATCGGCCTTCATGTCCACCACGCTCCAGCCGCGGCGCGGCGCTTCATCAAGGGCCTTGTCGAGCCGCCCGATCGACGAATTGCGGTCGTAGGCCCACTCCCGCTCCGCGTCGGTGTGGTGGACGATCAGGCCGAAGCGCGGGCCGGAATTCAGCGTCGTCCACTGCAGCATCTGCAGGTCGCCGTCCGAATTGCCGGCGGCGAAGATCGGGCGGCGGCCGATGAAGCGGTTGATTCCCAGCGGCTTGCCAGGGCCATCATCGATGAACTCGACCGCGGGGAGCTTCATGATCTGCGGCGTGTCGCCGTCAAGTCGGAATTCCGTCTTCCCCGACGAGCCGACGATCTGCTCGGGCGGAATGCCGTAGACGTCCGGCGCCCACGGGCGCATGAATTCGACGCCGCCGCCGGAAACGATGAAGGTGCGAAAGCCATTCGCCCGGAGATAGGCGAGCAGTTCCAACATGGGCTGGAACACGAGGTCGGTGTAGGGGCGGTCGAAGCGGGGGTGGCGCGCGGTCTTGATCCAGGTGGTAACCAGCGCGCTAAACTCAGACACGCTCATGCCCGCATGAGTGGCCGCGACGATCTCCAGCAGCCCCTTCTCACCCGCGGCGGCCAAGGATTTCATGTCGCCTTCGAGCACGGACTTGAAGGGCTGCTGGTCCTTCCACCCGGGATGTTCCTGCGCCAGAGCGCGAACACGATCGAACGCGAAGGCCGCCTGAAAATACGCCGGCTGCTCGCTCCACAAGGTCCCGTCATTGTCGAAGACGGCGATGCGCTCCTTAACCGGTACGAAATCCGGACCGCCCTCGCGTGTCACCCTGGCGACGAAATCGAGGATGGCGGTCTTCGCGGCTCCGGAATTCCAGGACGGGAGCGGATCGGCTTGCGCGCCCCCGATCGATGCGGCCGCGACAAGCAGGAGCGCCGCGAGCGCGGCCCGTCGCGTCAGCGACATCATCATTGCGCACATGGCCCGCTCCCGTTCCGTTGGTCCGCGGCGGAACCCGTCTCGGTTGTGCATCATAGACATAGGGATCGAAGGATCGCCAGAGCCCCCGGCGGTGGGTGATTTCGGCCTCGGCGAGCCCGTTGATCCTCGCGGCCAAGGCGTCGTCGTAACAGTTCCCGACACAGCCGACGCAGGCGAACGGAACGGAGGCGCGCCCCTTGGTGCGGAGGCGTCCCGGGGCACGATTTGGTTTTTGTTAGATTGTTGACATTCTCAAAGTCATCCATACGATCCCCTCCCAGACCGCGCAAAGCGGCGAGACAATTAGGGAGGGTTCATATGCTGGCGGCTTCGCTTGCAATGAACGGCGTCGTCCTGGGATCCGTGCTGCTGATGTGCAGCCTCGGGCTGACCCTGATCTACGGCGTCGGTCGGATCGTGAATTTCGCCCACGGGGCACTGTTCAGCCTGGGCGCCATGGCCGGCGTCTGGCTCGCCGGCGCGGGCCTGCCCTTCTGGCTCACGCTCGTCCTCGCCCCGCTCGGCGTCGGGCTCATCGGCGTGGTCCTCGACTGGGCGATCCTGGCGCGCATCCGCCACCGGCCGATGGTGGACAGCCTGCTGCTGACCTTCGGCCTCGCGCTGCTGATCACCGGCGTGCTCTACGAGCTGGGGGGGCGCAACGTCCAGATCCTGCCGGTGCCTGCGCAGCTTGAAGGCATCGTCTCGGTGGGCGGCCTCACGCTCCCGATCTACCGCATCTTCGTCTCGCTGCTGGCGGTGGCGCTCACCGCGGCGCTGCTCCTGTTCCTGCGCAACTCCACCTGGGGCCTCAGGGTGCGGGCCGCCAACGACGATCCCGAGATGGGCGCCTGCCTGGGCATCGACCGCGGCCGGCTGATGCACTCGGTGGTCGGCATCAGCGCGGCGCTCGCCGCCGCCGCCGGGGTGGCCGGGGCGCCGATCTTCACCGCCTACGCCACCGTCGGCGACAAGATCCTGATCCTGGCCTTCATGACGGTGATCCTCGGCGGCCTCGGCAGCCTGCGGGGGGCGGTGGTCGCGGCCTATGCGGTCGGGCTGATCATCGTCTTCGGCGAGGGCTATTTCGGCGGCCAGCTCGCTTTGATGGCGCTGTTCCTGCTGGTCATGGCCATGCTCATCAAGTGGCCGCGCGGCTTCTTCGGAGAGGGGAGGACGGAATGAGCGACCTCGCTGCCAATCCCGCCTTGGAGCGCCGCGCCTCCGGCCGCGGACTGCTGCTCGCCGGCGCCGCCCTGGTGGTGGTGGCGGGCGCCCTCGTGCCCTACTGGACCGCTGGCGCGCCGTTCCTGCTCATGCTGGCCTCGCAGGCGGTGATCGCCGCGATCCTGGCGCTGAGCCTCGATCTGCTCACCGGCAATACCGGCCTGCTCTCCTTCGGCCATGCCGCGTGGTTCGGCTTCGGCGCCTATGTCGCCGGCCTGCTCGCCAAGCTGGTGACGCCGGAGATGCTGATCGTGCTGCCCGCCACGGTGATCGCCGCCAGCCTGGTGGCCGCCGTCACCGGCGCGGTGCTGGTGCGCCAGATCGGCAAGACCTTCGCCATCCTCACGCTGGCCCTGAGCCAGATCATGTTCGCGTTGGTGTTCGTCGCCTCGGACATCACTGGTGGCGAGGACGGGCTGCAGGGGGTGCCGGTCACGACCGTGCTCGGCCAGCCCGTGGTTCAGGCGCAGACCTGGTACTGGCTGCTCTACGGCGTGCTGCTCGCGGCGCTCGCGGCCAGCCTCCACATCCGCCGCTCGCCGCTCGGACGGGCCTGGCTGTCGATCCGCGAGAATGCGGAGCGGGCCCGCTTCATCGGCATCGACGTCAACGGGCTGAAGCTGCTCGCCTTCGTGATCTCGGCCGGGCTCGGCGCACTGGCCGGCGCCCTGCTGGCGCTGTTCAACGGCGCCGCCTCGCCGGACCTGCTGTCCTGGTTCGAATCCGGCAAGATCCTGATGTTCGTCGTCCTCGGCGGCGTCGGCACGCTCGTCGGGCCGGTGCTGGGCGGCATCGTCTTCACCTTCGCCGAGCACTATGTCAGCAGCCTCACCAGCGCCTGGCTGATCTATTTCGGCGGCCTGTTCGTCCTGATCGTCATCGTCGCCCCCGGCGGCATCTTCGGCGCGCTCGGCCATCTCTGGCGGCGCATGCCGGGCCAGGGGAGGTGAGCGCCATGATCCTCAAGGTCGAGGGCCTCTCCAAGAGCTTCGGCGGGCTGAAGGCGGTCAACGACGCCCGCTTCGCGGTGGCCGAGGCGAGCATCCACTCCATCATCGGCCCCAACGGCGCCGGCAAGACCACTTTGTTCAACCTCATCACCGGCGCCATCGCGCCGGATGCGGGCACGGCGACGTTCGACAATGTCGACATCACCCGCTGGACGCCGGACCGGCTGGCCCGCGCCGGCCTTGCCCGCACCTTCCAGCGCACCAGCATCTTCAAGGAGCTGCCGGTGGACGGAGAACGTCGCCTTGGCGATCCGCGCGCGGGAGGGCATCAGCCGCGCGGTCTGGCAGAGCCGCGGCGAACGCGCAGATGGTGGCGCCGAGGCGCACGACATCCTCGCCCGCGTCGGCCTGGAGAGCCGCGCGGGCGCGAAGGCGGGCGACCTCGCCCACGGCTTCCAGCGGGCGCTGGACATCGCCATCGGTCTGGCGCTGAAGCCGCGCCTCATCCTCATGGACGAGCCGCTCGCCGGCATGTCGCGCGGCGACCGCGAGACCGTCGCCAGCCTCATCACCATGCTGCGCGATACGCTCGGCCTCACGGTGGTGGTGGTGGAGCACGACGTCGGCATGGTGATGCGCCTGTCCGACCGCATCACCGTGATGCAGCATGGCGCGGTCATCGCCGACGCGCCGCCCGACGAGATCCGCGACAACGCCGCGGTTCGCAGCGCCTACCTGCACGGGAGCTTCGCGGCATGACCGGCGCCATCACGTTCGAGAACCTCCACGCCTTCTACGGCCAGAGCGAAATCCTGCATGGCGTGAACATGCAGGTGGAGGCCGGCTCCGTCGCCTGCCTGCTGGGCCTCAACGGCATGGGCAAGACCACCACCCTGCGCGCGGCCATGGGCCTCGTGGACCGCACCGAGGGCCGCATCCTCCTGGACGGCAAGGAGCTCGGCGGGCCGACCTTCCGGCGCTCGCAGATGGGCATCACCTTGGTGCCCGAGGACCGCAAGGTGTTCGCCAACCTCTCGGTGCGCGAGAACCTGGAGGTGGCGCGGGCGATGGCGCCGCGCGATGCCGCCTTCGACATCGCCGCGGCGGTGGAGATCTTCCCCCGCCTCGGCGAGCGGATGGAGCAGAAGGCCGGCACGCTCTCCGGCGGCGAGCAGCAGATGCTGGTGGTCGCCCGGGCCATGCTGGTGAACCCGCGCTACATGATGCTGGACGAGCCCACGGAGGGCCTCGCGCCCACTTATGTGGAGGCGATCCGCCAGTCCATCGAGGTGGCGCGCGGGCGCGGCATCGGCATCATCCTGGTGGAGCAGAGCCTGCCGCTGGCGCTCGCGGTGGGCGACCATTTCCACATCATGGAGAACGGCCAGATCGCGCGCTCCTTCACCCGCGCCGAGGCGATCGCGGAGCCCGCGGCGATCGAGCGCCTGCTGACGGTGAGCTGAGCCATGCCCGACATCCTGGCCCGCCGCGACGGCGGCATCCTCGTCCTGACGTTCGACAACGAGCCGCGGCGCAACGCCTTCACCCACGCCATGACGGAGCGGCTCGGCCGCCTGCTGGCGGAGGCGGAAGCGGACCCGGCGGTGCGCTGCGTGGTGCTGACCGGCGCGGGGGCCCGCGCCTTCTCCAGCGGTCACGATCTGAACGAGTTGCTGGACGACCGCGACCACGCCGCCGACGAGGCGCTGAACGCGCCCTTCACCGCGCCGGCGCGCATGGCGACGCCCACCATCGCTGCGGTGAACGGCGTCGCCCATGCGGGCGGGCTCATCCTCGCTCTGTCGTGCGACATCCGCATCGGCGCCGAGAATGCGGACTTCGCCGCGCCCGGCGCCCGGCTCGGCCTCCTGCCCATCGGCGGGCAGGTCAGCCGCCTGCCGGCGCTGATGCCCATCGGCTTCGCCTTCGAGATGCTGGCCACCGGCCGGCGGGTAAGCGCAGAGGAGGCCGCACGGGTCGGTTTCGTCAACCACATCACCGCCCCGGGCGGCGCTCTGGACAAAGCCATGGAGCTGGCGCGCGCCATCGCCGCCAATTCCGCGGTGGTGGTAGCCGGCATCAAGAAAGGTCTCGACCTTTTTGCCCGCGAGGGCGCCGACGCGGCGCGCAGCTTCGAGTGGGCCGAGGGCCGTCGCCTCCAGAGCGGGCCGGACGCCGAGGAGGGCCTGCGCGCCTTCCTCGAAAAGCGCGCCCCGAATTTCCAATGATCGAGCGAAAGACCAGTCGATGAAGACGGAGATCGAATCCAAGACCCTGCTCGCGCGCTACGGCATCGCCACCACGGCGCCGCGCCTCGCGACCTCGCCGGAGGCGGCGGTCGAGGCGGTGACGGCGGTGGGCCGGCCGTGCGCGCTGAAGGTGGTCTCCTCCGACATCGTCCACAAGGTGGACGCCGGCGGCGTGCGCCTGTCCGTGGACGCGGACGGCGCGGCGCAGGCGTTCGATTCCATCATGGCGGCGTGCCGCGCCTCGCACCCGGATGCCGACATCGAGGGCGTGCTGGTGGAGGAGATGGTGCCGCCGGGTCTCGAAGTGTTCATCGGCGCCCGGCTCGACCGGGACTACGGACCGGTGATCCTGGTGGGTCCCGGCGGCTCCGGCGTCGAGCAGCGCACGAAGCCCATCGCCGCCTTCGCGCCGGTGGACGAGCGCGCCGCCTTGGCGCTGGTGGACGCCGCCTTCCCCGGCCATTTCACCAATGGCGGCGCCTCCGGCCGCGAGAAGCTCGCGAACTGCATCCTGGCGGTGGGCGGCGCGCGCGGCCTCATCATGCGCGAGCCGATCGGCGAGATCGACATCAACCCCATCATCGTCAACGGGGCGAGCGCCATCGCCGTGGACGCCGTGGCAGGCGATCTGGAGGGCGCGGACGCGCGTCTGCCGCGCACCGATGCGGAGGTGGCCGCAGCGATCGCCAAACGCCGCGCGCGGCTCGGCGGGCTGGGCGCGCTGTTCGACCCCAGGGCGATCGCCTTCGTCGGCGCCTCGGCCTCCAAGGACAAGCTCGGCTACCACCTCATCAACTCTCTGGTGGAGTTCGGCTTCACCGGCGACATCTACCCGGTCCACCCGACGGCGCAGGAGATCTGCGGCCTCAAGGCCTATCCCTCCGTCGCCGACATCCCCGGCACGGTGGACCGCGCCTATGTGGCGGTCGCCAGCCGGAACGTGCCAGACGTGCTGGCCCAGTGCCGCGCCAAGGGCGTCACGGTGGCCCAGGTGCTCACCGCCGGCTTCTCCGAATTCTCCAGCGACACCGGCGCGCTGGAACAGGCGATGCTGGACCAGGTGACCGACGGTCCCATGCGCATGGTGGGGCCCAACTGCATCGGCACCTTCTCGGCCCGGAGCCGCATGGCCGTGGGCGCGGCCCGCTACAACCCGGTGAACGACGGCGGCATCACCTTCTTCTCCCAGAGCGGCACCTATGCCGGCGACGTGGTGCGCCGCGCGCAGGTGTGGGGCCTGCCGGTGGGCAAGGCGCTGTCCTGCGGCAACTGCGCCGACCTCGACATGGTCGACTTCCTGCTCTACGCGCAAGACGATCCGGACACCCGCATCGTCGCCTTCTACATCGAATCCATGCGCGATCCCGGCCTGTTCTTCCGGATCGCCCAGACCATGACCAAGCCGGTGGTGATCCTGCGCGGCGCCGCCACGGCGCAGGGCCAGGTCGCCGCCTCCAGCCACACCGCCGCGCTCGCCACCGACCGGGTGCTGTGGGAGGCGGGGCTCGCCCAGTCCGGCGTGATCCAGGTCAGCGCCATGGACGACCTGATGGACACGCTTCTGGCGCTCCACGTCCACGGCCGCGGCCCCGGCAACCGCCTGGCCCTGTTCGGTTCCGGCGGCGGCGTGAGCGTGACCACCGCCGACGCCGCCGCCGCGCGGGCTGGTGATCCCGCAGCTCAGCGGAGAGACCGGCGCGGTCCTCAGCCGTTTCGGCATTCCCGGGACCAGCGTCGCCAATCCCATCGACATCCCGGTGTGGGGGCTGAAGGACGGCGAGCGCTACATCTTCGAGGAGATCATCAACGCTTTGAAGAGCGACCCGAACATCGACCGCATCGTGGTTTTCGTGGAGGTCGGCTGGGTGCTCGACTTCATGCCGAGCGACGAAGCCGGCATCGCCGCGGTGGAGGCGATCTGCGCCTCCGTCGCCCGCGCGCGCGCGACGGGCCGCCCATGTCGCTGGCGCTGCGCACCTCGGGCGATCGCCACCAGGACGATCTCGTGCGGGACCAGCGGGTGAAGCTGATGGAACAGGGGATTTCGGTGTATCCGACGACCTCGCGCGCCGTGCGCGCGCAGGCAAGGCTCGTTGGACCCTAGGAGGGCGCCGTGACCAGCAAACCCCGTGTGCAAAGTGGCCGGTTCGGGTCGAGGTCGGACGTGGCGGGCACGTTCTTCAACCTGTTCGACGCCAACCCCGATGCCATCAAGACGCTGCCGGAGCAGCTCGCCGAGCGTCTCGTCGAGCTGATCATCAACGGCGCATTCCAGCCCGGGGAGCGCCTGCACGAGGTGATGCTGTCGGAGCGCTTCGAGGTAAGTCGCGGGCCGGTGCGCGAGGCGCTGCGCCTGCTGGAGCGCGAAGGCCTCGTCACCATGGCCTCGCGCCGGGGCGCCTCGGTCACGCGGCTCACCGAGAAGCACCTCAACGACATCTTCCCGGTGCGCGCGGCGCTCATGAGCGTGTGCGCCGAGGAACTGGCGCTGCACCATTCCGACGCCGTGCAAGCGCTCCTGGACGAGGCGACCGACAAGCTGTTCGAGGCGTCGCGGACCGGCAACGTCTCCGAGTACATCGTGCTGGTCTACCAGGCGAGCATGTACATCGCCGAGGCCTCGGGCAACGAGATCGCGCGGCGCATCCTGTTCTCGCTCGGCCGCCAGACCCTGTCGCTGAGCCGGATGGTGTTCGAGAATCCCGGCCACCGGAAGGACTGGAGCAACAATTGGTGCGGCATCGTCGACGGCATCCGCGCCGGCGATCCCACAGCGGCGCGCATCGCCGTGTTCCAGCTCATCGGCGACATCAAGGCCGCCGCGCTCGACGCCCTGAGGCGCAGGGACGAGGCCGCTCGCCAATCCGCGAAATCCGGCACGGCATCCCGCGAGGACGGACCGGCACGGAGGAGAAGCCGCGATCGCGGCGCGCCCGGGCTCGCCCGGGTGCGCCTCCGACGGGGCCATGACCAAAAGGCAAAGCCTTGGGAGGAGTAACGCCAATGAGGACAATTCGCTATTTCGCCGCCGCGTGCGCTCTTGCTGCCGCCGCGTGGGGTGTGCCGCCTTCCGCGGTCGCCGAGGAACTGGTGGTCGGCGTGTTCCTGCCCACCACGGGGCCGCTCGCCCCGCTCGGCAACGACATGAAGCGCGGCTTCGAGCTTGCGGCCAAGGGCGCGAAGGTCAAGGGCCAGCCGGTCAAGATCATCATCGAGGACAGCGCCGCCAATCCGGCGAACGGCGTCCGCAAGGCCCAGAAGCTGGTTCTGGAGGACAAGGCGAAGGTCCTGATCGGCGGCGCCAGCAGCGCGGTGACGCTCGCGGTCAACGCCCAGGCGGCGCGCCTCAACGTGCCGATCATCACCACCAACGCCCAGGCGGTGCAGATTACCGGCGACCAGTGCAGCCGCTTCCTGTTCCGCACCGTGCCCAACGATGGCATGTCGGCCAAGGCCATCGGCATCATGATGCAGAAGCGGCCCGATTTGCTCGCGAAGAACTGGTTCATCGTCTACCACGACTTCGCCTACGGCCATTCCAACAAGGCCGAGTTCTCGAAGATCCCCGGCATCAAGATCGCCGGCGACGCCGGCCGCCCGGTGGGCACCGCCGACTGGTCGAGCGCCATCTCGCAGATCCAGGCAAGCAAGGCGGACGCGATCTATCTCGCGCTGGCGGTGGGCGACGACCTCACGGCGTTCGTCAACCAGGCGCGCGCCTTCGGCCTCAATTTCGTGATGATGGCCCCGGTGGGAATCCCCGATTCCATGCTCCAGGCGCTCGGCAAGAACGGCGTCGGCATGGTGGCGGGCGGCCTCACCACCTCCTGGATGCAGGAGGCGACCAACCCGAAGATCCGCGACTTCGTGAAAGCCTACCACGCGGCCAATGGCGTGGTGCCCGGCTATCAGGCGATCCAGGCCTATGCCGGCTTCCAGTTCATGCTGGCGGCGCTGGAGGCGTCGAGCGACTACGCCCCCGACACCATCATCAAGGCGCTGGAGACCACGAAGGCCGACACCATCGTCGGGCCGATCCAGATCCGCAAGGGTGACCACCAGGCCATGGTGGGCGCCTACATGGCGGAAGCGGTGGCGCTGCCGCAGGAGATGTTCGGCGCCAAGGTGGGCTGGAAGCTGCTGGACCCCATCGCCTGGGACCAGATGAAGGTCGAGCTGGCCGACACCGGCTGCAAGGGCCTCTGACGCAAGGGCCTCCGACACCCGCATCGGTTCGCTCCCGATCAGGGGCGAGCCCGCACCCGACGCGCCCGGATCCCCCGCTCCGGGCGCGCCTGCCGACTGACCCTCCCGGAGATTTCCCGATGCTTGGCAAGGCCGGCTCGATCGGTCATGATCGTCATCTGCCAGGTCTGCGGGATGACGCGTCTGGTTCTCGCCACCGCGGTCGGCCGCGCGC
>NZ_JBNFNU010000097.1:0-12318 GCF_057364445.1 Xanthobacter sp. BG11Y11_SDJG | reverse complement strand
GACACCGCCATGGCCGGCCCGCTCCGCCGCTTTCGGCGCTGCCCGGAGCGCATCGGCCCAGCCGGCCGCGCGCTGGGCCGCTTTCATGCTGCATGGGCCGCCGTGAGCGGGGCCATAGAGACCGGAACCGACGGCATCAAGTCGCAAGAATCGGCAATCGGCAGCGGCCGCGGACCGCGCCAATATGTCCGTACATCCCGCCAACCGGACGACCGCCCATGGCTAAGACCACCCGCCCAGACGACGCAACGAAGGAGGCACCGCACGAGACGCGCCCCTTCCGCGATCCGGCGCTGGGCGAGAAGATCGAGCATATCGCCGGGGTGGTGGGCTATCTGTTCTCCATCGGCCATTTCAGCAACAAGGCCCTGGCGGCGGCACTGGAGACCACCGAAGCGCAGATGACGCGCAAGAGGGGTGGGAAGGCGCCGGTGGAAAATCAGGAACTATCCCACCTTCTGAAGTATTGCGGCCTCGAAGGACTGTCCGTGGACGACCTGAAGGCGGACATGGACCATCTGAAGGCCGCCCTCGAACGCGCGCGGATCGGCCTCCATGGCGCCGGCGACGGAGACCGGCTGCGCCGCAAATGGCTGGCAGACCCCAACCGGCAGAATGGCCGCATCAAGATCCAGCCGGTCACCGCGCGCCGCGCCGGGCTCGGCGCGCCGGTGGAGAGCACTGCCGCCATTCCCCATCTGCGCATCGGCGCCCAGGTGCGGCTGGTGTTCACCGTGCCGGCGGACGGCCATGTCCTGCTGCTGAACGACGAATATCTGCGCCGCGAGATGACGTGTCTCATGCCGTCCTGCTACGCGCCGGCCACGCGGGTGGCGGCTGGCCCCCTCGGCGTGCCCTTCAGCGATCCCAACATCGAGCCGGCCCTGACGGTGCTCGGCCCGCCTGGCTGGTGCCGCCTGTTTGCGATCTGGTCGGAACAGGACCTTCGGCTCGCCGCGATGCCCCCCAATGCGGGCGACCAGGGCCCCTTTGCCGCCGGTCCCGCATTCCTCGACGAAATCGACCGCGCCGTCGACCGGCTGCGCAAGGCCGGACGGCCCTACGCCATCCTGACCGGTGATTACCGCGTCGTCGAATAGACGTGCGTTGTGGCTAAGCTCACGGTAGTATTTGCGGTGCAGCATGTGCCTTGCACGGGGGCGTTCGCTCGGCAGTGGGCGCGCGGAAGTTTCGCTGGTTCCGAAACGCGCGCGGCGCCCGTTCGCCATGGGTGACCCTTCCGCTTGTCGGGGTCCGTGACTCCCGTCCAGAAGCCGGCACCAAGATCGCTGCGCCGGGCGGTGGGTGGCCGGCCGGCCCTGAGGCCTTTGTCCTGAATGCCTTGCCGTTTCTCAGCTTTCCCGACGGAGACGATACCATGCGCGTCTGGCGGATCGGACGAACCCTCGTGGCCCTGGGCGGCCTCGGACTGGGCTTCCTTGCGCTCTCACAGCCGGCCCGGGCGCAAACCGCCGAGGAGACGGTGCTGTTCCTGCTCACCGGCGAGACGCAGGCCCCCAAGGCGAACGGCCGCTTCGCCATCGACACCAAGGGGGAGACCACCGTCTTCTTCCGCGAGAAGGGCGACAATATCCAAGTGGTGTTCCACACCCTCTGGCGTCTCCAACCTCTCGATGCCTGCCGCTATCGATTGTTCCGGCTGAACTACGCGACCCGCCCCGACGGCACCGTGGTGACCGAGGCCGAGGCCCGCCGCAACTTGGTATCGGCCCTTGAGCCGAGCTACATCATGAGCGAATTCGACTTCCGCAAGCTGGTGACGGCCGATGTCTCCCGCTTCGGCCGGGGGTACAGCACAAAATTCACCTTCACCGAGGCGTTCGAGGCCACGGCTCAGCTCGATCCGGCGTCGGTCTCCGGCGGGCGGATGGTGGCCTTCGACGCAAGCGAATTCCCGGTCCCCACCGCCCGACCGGTGATGCTCGCGGGCGGCAAGGGTGCAGGCTTCGAGACCCGCTTTGGCGATGCGGTGAAGTATTTGCAGAGCAAATACTGCCCGAAGGCGAGCGCCTTCTGAGGTAAGGGCCGGTGGGGCGCGTCCTGATTCATCATTGAGCCGAAAGGGGGTCGCTCATGCGTGGATGCTTTAATTCCCTTGTCTGGATGGGCGGACTGCTTGTCGCCGTCGTCCTGAGCTTCAAGCTGGCGAGTGCCGTGGACCCGCGGACCGACCAGGGACAGACGAGCATGACGGCGTTCGTGATCCTCCTGGTGCTCGCCCTTGCTCTCCTGTTTGTCGTCAGCCGGAAGCTCGGCGACGTCGGTCGCGTGAACATGGACCCGTGGCTCGCAACGGTGAGCGACTGCAAATATAAACATGCCTGGGACGGCACCGGCATTGCCGTCGATCAAGCCAATGGCTGCCTGCATCTGCTCGCGCGGTTCAACGGCATCCCGGTGGCAAAGACCTATCCGCTCAGCGACGTGCGGAGCTGGCGCTTTGAGATGCCGGAACTGGTTCTCGAACGCGGCGGCGCGGTGATCGGCGGGGGCATCACCGGCGCCTCGCGCAATCTTGGCTACGGCATCGGGCAGGCCATCAGCAATTCGGTGCGCGAAAGCCGCGTGATCGAGAATACCGGCCTCTATGTGGATGTTCGGGATATCGACCACCCGCAGTGGTTCATCAAGTTCCGGTCGCGCACGCCCCACGACAAGTCCACGGAGATGGAATTGCGGCGCTGGATGGAAATCCTCGCCCAGCATGTCAACGGATAGGTCCTTGGCCCTGCCGCTGCAACAAACGGCAAGGTTCTGCAATCGCCCTCCATCGGGCCGGCATGGAACACTCTGATAGTCGGAGTCCAGCGTCGGCTCCGACCTCAATCCAGCGCCGGCTTGGCTATTTGGGGAGAAGGTCCATGGAAGCGTTCGGGATGCGCGTTTTCGCGATGCGGGCCTGCATCATGGGAAAGGCGGCGGCGGTCGTGGCGAGCGGGGTCGCGGGCTGCGCCTTGGCGCTCCTCGCGTCTGCGCCGCCCGCCCATGCCCAGTCCGCCGCCGAGGCCGCGTTGTACATCCTCACTGGGGAACAGCGTGCTCCGGTGGCGGGGGGCCAATATGTGCTGGAGCACAAATGGACGGAAAACGTCGTGCTGGGCGGCGACAGGAATGCGACCCAGTTGACGTTCCATCGACGCTGGCGCCTCCAGGCGCTCGATACCTGCCGCTACCTTCTGTTCCGGTTGGATTATTCGACCACGCCCAGCGGCCGCGTGCTCGACGAGAATGACGACCGACGCAACAACGGCGCCCGTTCTCCCCGCGCTACACCCTGAACGCCTTCGATTTCCGCAATCTCGTGACGGCGTCCCTCGGCGACGAGAGCACGCTCTTCACCTTCACCACCGCCGTCGAAGGCGAGGCGCGGGTCGATCCGCGCGCCCTGATGGGCGGCCGCATGGTGGCCTTCGACGCCCGCGAGTTTCCCGCCACCCGCCCCCAGACGACATTCACTGCCGGCGGCGACCTGACGAACGGCTCCGAAATCCGCTTCGCCAGGGCCTTGAAATACATGCGGACGACATTCTGTCCGCGCGGCGGCGGATGGTGAACCTGTTGGAGACTGACATGAGCCTTGCCATCTTCATCCGCTCCAGAAAACGCATCGCTGCCGTTCGCCTGTTGGCCTGCCTGCTGGGAGCCGGCCTTGCCGGGGCCGTTTCTTCCTCGTCGGGCTTGGCGCAGGCGGTTCCGCCGTCCGGCGGCTGGCAAACGCTGACCAACGAGCGTCTGACCGGCGAGGGCTTCTTTGCGAGATCCATCGTCAATCTGTTCAAGCTCGACAGGAGCCAACTGGGATCGCGCACGGCGTTCATCTACTGGGTGGCGATGAATGATTGCAGGGCGGCCCTGAAGCACAACAACGAATTCGAATGGGAGGACGTCCGCCGCTGGTACGAGGCGCGGACGGATGCCATCCTCGGCGGGATCGCGCCGCTGATGCATGTCTCGTTATGGGGGGAACTCGGCCCCTATGACATGGCCGCGGGGGCATTTCCCATCACCTACGATGCCCCGCCGGACCGGATCAAGGGCGCGCTGCTGACCCAAGGCCAGGAAACCTGGCTCTGCGGAGGTGGCATCCCGCATTTCAAGGTGCCGGCGATGAATGTGGAGTTCGATCGCGTCCTTCCGACGCTCTTCCCGATCGATCGCGTGGCCGCCAAGGCTTATGTGGACGGCCGCTCCAACCCGACCGACCGCAGCGCCAAGGTGCAGGTTCTGTTCAGCCTCGGTGCGCCCGTGAAGAAGGCGACCATCGATATCAACGGGCGGCCCGTGGAGCGGCTTGTTTTCCCCGGCCGGATCGAATTCGTCCAGGTCGCCGCCAGCTTCGCGACGCCGGGCCGGCCTGTCCAGACCCGCGTCATCGGCGAACTGATCCCTCCCTCTTCTCCAGCGATCCGCGCGGCCATGCCGCCAGCGAACCGGGTCGATCCCCTGCCATTGCTGATTGCCCGATAGCCAGGTTTGCCCGCAACACAGAAAGGGTGGTCCCATGACGCGCTGGACGATGTGCCTCCCGGGCATGGCTCTCCTGCTGGCAACGGCGGCCCAGGCCCAGACCTGCGGCGCGTGCCGGGCGATCGCCAACCGTTCCGAACTGATGAAGATCTGCGGCATGGATCCCAAACTCCCCGAGGATCGCAAGATCTATCTGGCGGCGCCGTGGGATCTTCGGCTCGCCACCGTCATGCGGTGCGACACGAAGAACCGGACCGCCGTGATCGACAGAGCGCTCTGGAGCGAAATGGACAAGTGCCTCGCCAAGTTCGCCGGCTCCAACACGTGCCCGTAGTGGCGGCCGGCCGGGGGCGCTGGCCGTCGATGCGGTGCCCTGCCGAATTTTGCGCTCATCCCCTTTTTCGTCTGAGGCTCGCCGCCCCAGCCCACCACCCCCTGAAAGGACGTGACATGCACGATATGTCCAAGTTCCCGGTGCTGATGGCCGCGTGCATCTGCCTGAGCACCCTCGCCATGGACACCGCAACGGCCCAGACCGGACCCAGCCTCTTTGGCTACTGGCGGAGCCCGGACGGCAATTGCAACCGCGAGAGCCCCGACGGGCCCTTCCTGATCCGGCCCGACGGCATCGCCAACTACCATATGGCCTGCGCCACGCCGCTGCGGCAGGAGCAGGACGGCAGCTTCTCCTATCGCGGGCGCTGCAGCCTCGAAGAGGGCGGCGGCGGCACCATGGCGGTCACGCTGCGCCCGATCGCACCCGATCGGCTGATCCTGCAGATCACGCGCGGCGGCCGCACCTTCCAGCCACAGAATCTTGTTCGCTGCCCAAGGTGAAATGGGCGGGCCGCTCCCGGCGCCACGGCGGCCGGGTGGCCGTTTTCCCGACGTGTGAAGAGCGGCTGGCCGCAACCTCGGTTTCCGATGGGAGATCCTCCATGCTTCGAATCCCGACCGCCCGTGCAATCTGCCGCGTGGCCGCCGTCGTCGGCCTGTCACTCCTTGTGCCCGCGATCGCTGCGGCCCCGGTTCCTGCGGCGGCGCAGGCGACGGCGCCGTCAGCCGGGATGCCTGCCGCGCCAAACGCCTTGCCAAAGGCCCTGCCACGGCAGGACGTGAGCGCCAGCCTCTATTCGTTTCCGGACTCCTTTGCGCCGGACATCCTCACAATCCGCATTGGCGATACACTGGAGACCGTCCGGGCAAAGCTCGCGGCCAGGAAGGGCGATGGAAAGATCAATGAATGGCCCTACCAGATGACGGTCGGCCCGAAGGGCGTCGCCGAGACCCGGTATGAAGACTTCACCTACCTTGTCACCATGACCAGCAATGGCGATGCCTGCCGCGTGTTTCGCGACGAAACCAAGATGTGTGATGATTGTATATCTATACAACAAGTCCACTCTCCGGAAGTCGGGTCTATGGCTTGATGCGGTATCTGCAGGCGCCCCAGCGTCTGGAAGTGAAGGATCTTTTGTCTCTGATCAAGGCAAAATACGGAGAGCCAACCTTATACGAAGAACAATACATCACGAAGATATACTACCTTTTTGATAAGGAAGGGCAGCTGGTGCCCCGCCCGAAGGCCGGATTTCTGCTGCAGAGGGCACTGGATGCCTGTAGAAATGATGCGTTTGGTGACTTCCTTGGCAGCAACCCCCTCGAATGGCCCGATAAGGTTCCCGGAGAAACGTTCATCGACCAGAGGTTTGCGGACCAAGAGGACGTTCGAAAGAAGATCCCCGAGCGGCCTCGGGCATGCAGAGCGCTCATGTCGATCAAGATTCAAGCTGACGAGACAGATCGCTCACGCGTGAGAGCCGTCGTGTTCGATCTTCATGCCTATGATCTCCTCGAGACGGACCGTCAACTTCTGGTTGAAACCATGACCCGCGACCATTCGAGGGAACCGGAGGCGAAGTGAGTGACGGCCTGCAAGAAGTAAGCTTGCCGTCGATGATCCTGCTTTCGAGCCGGGCGGAGACCGCCGCCCGGCAAACCGGGCCTAACGCCCGGCCCAGGTTTTGCGGCCCATCTCGGAGCCCGCGGCATGGGCATGGGTCGGCAGCAGCAGGGTGGTGAGCCAGCAGATGCCGAGCATGAGCGCAGAGCCGACGAGGCAGGCGGTGATGCCGCCCATCTGGTAGAGCAGGCCGCTGAGCAGGGTTCCGGCGAAGCGCCCCGCCGCGTTTGCGGCATAATAGAAGCCGACGTCCTCCGCCGCCTTCTCCGATCCCGCATAAGCGAGGATCAGGTAGGAGTGCAGCGAGGAGTTCACCGCGAAGGCGGCGCCGAAGATGCCGAGGCCGATGACCACGACGAGATCGGGCCGCAGCGACGTCGACGCGAGCAACATGGCGATGGCCGCCGGCACGAGGGCAAGGCCCAGGGCCCACCAGCGCGCGGCCGGAACCTCCTTCGACAATCCGTCGGGGCTGCGGCTGACCACGGCGGGCGCCGCCGCCTGTACGATGCCGTAGCCGATGGTCCAGAGCGCGAGGAAGCCACCCACCATGGGAAAGGTCCAGCCCGCGCCATAGAGGAACACCGGTACGCCGACCACGAACCACACGTCGCGCGCGCCGAACAAAGCGACGCGGGCGGCGGCGAGCAGGTTCACCCCCCGGCTCTTGCCGAACAATTCCTTGGCCGAGAACTGGCCTTGGCCTTGCCCATCATGGGCGGCAGGGACAAGAGCACGCCGAGCAGCACGATGGCCAGCACGCCCGCCATGAGCCACAGCGAGAGGCGGAAGCCGAACGCCTCCAAAAGCACGCCGCCGAGGAAGAAGCCGAAGCCCTTCATGGCGTTCTTCGAGCCGGTGAACCACGCCACCCATCGGAACAGGCGCCCCTCGGCATTGCCCTTCGCTTCCGCCTCCGTGACCTTGATGGCGGACTTGGAGGCCGTCTTGGTGAGGTCCTTGGCCACCCCGCACACGCCCTGTGCCGCCACCACCCAGGCCACCAGGAACGCGGTCTCCCACGAGGGGGACATGGCCGAGAGCAGCAGGAAGCCGGCGATCTGGGTGGTGAGCCCCACCGTCAGCATCCGCGTGATGCCGAAGCGCGCGGCGAGCCAGCCGCCGATGAAGTTCGCGCCGATCCCCGCCGCCTCATAGAGCAGGAACAGGAAGGCGAGGGTGAAGGGCGAGTAGCCGAGCTTGAAGAAGGTGAACAGCACCAGCATGCGCAAGGCGCCGTCGGTCAGCGTGAAGCCCCAATAGGCCGCCGTGACGATGGCGTAGTTGCGCAGGCCCGCGGCGGAGGACGGCGCCATCTCACAGCCCCGCCTGTTCGAGGTGGCAGGCGAGGTCCACCATGCGGCAGGCATAGCCCATCTCGTTGTCGTACCAAGCATAGACCTTGAGCAGGGTGCCGTCGGTGACCAGCGTCATCGGCCCGTCGACGATGGCGGAGCGGGTGTCGCGGGCATAGTCGGCCGACACCAGAGGGCGCGGCTCGAAGCCGAGGATGCCGTTGAGCGCTCCGTTCGCGGCCTCCACGAACAGGGCATTCACCTCCTCCGCTGTGGTCGCGCGGTTCAGTTCGAACACGCAGTCGGTGAGCGAGGCGTTGAGCACGGGGGCGCGCACCGCGTGGCCGTTCAGCTTGCCCTTCAGCTCGGGATAGATGAGGGCGATGGCGGTGGCGCTGCCGGTGGTGGTGGGCTGGAGCGAGAGCATGGCCGAGCGGGCGCGGCGCAGGTCCTTGTGGGGCGCGTCCACCACCACGTTGGTATTGGTGGGGTCGTGGATGGTGGTGATCTGGCCGTGCCGAATGCCGATGGCCTCGTGCACCACCTTCACCACGGGCGCGAGGCAGTTGGTGGTGCAGGAGGCTGCCGTGACGATGGGGTGCCGCTCGCTGTCATAGAGGGCCTCATTCACGCCCACCACAACGTTGAGGACGGACGGGTCCTTCACCGGAGCGGCGACGATGACCCGCTTGGCGCCGCGCTTGAGGTGGCCCTCGAGCACGGCCGGGGTGAGGAACTTGCCGGTGGCTTCCAGCACCACATCCACCCCGAGATCGCCCCAGGGAATGTCCTCCGGCTTGGCATAAGACGAGAAGGACATGGCCTTCTCGCCGATGCGCACGTGTCCCTCGTCGTGGGAGATGGGCGCGCGCCAGCGGCCCTGCACGCTGTCGAATTCCAGCAGGTGGGCACAGGCCTCGGCACCGCCCTTGATCTCGTTGAGATGGACGATGTCGAGCCGGTTGTTGGCGCGCGGGTCGTTGTCCGGGCGTTGCGCCGCCCCCAGGGCTGCGCGCAGCGACAGCCGTCCGATGCGGCCGAGGCCGTTGATCCCTACTCTCATGGCACCGTCATTCCCTGTGATCTTGAGAAGGTGCGGCGTTGCCGCGATGGCCTCAGGCCTTGGTATGATCGGCGGCGTCCGTCACCTTCACGCCGCCGGCCTCGTACCAATCCTTGGAACGGTTCACGATCCACACGACGGACAGCATCACCGGAACCTCGATGAGAACGCCCACCACGGTGGCGAGCGCCGCCCCGGACTTGAAGCCGAACAGGCTGATGGCAGCGGCCACCGCCAGCTCGAAGAAATTGGAGGCGCCGATCAGAGCCGAGGGGCCGGCCACGCAATGGGCTTCGCCGGACATCCGGTTGAGCAGATAAGCGAGGCCCGAATTGAAATAGACCTGGATCAGGATCGGCACCGCGAGCAGCGCGATCACCAGCGGCTGGGCGAGGATCTGCTCGCCCTGGAAGGCGAACAGCAGCACCAGCGTCGCCAGCAGCGCCACGAGAGACAGCGGCTGGAGCACGCCGAGCAGGCGATCGAGCCCGGCCTGTCCCCCGCGCGCCAGGATGCGTCCGCGCAGAAGCTGCGCCGCGATCACCGGCACGACGATGTAGAGCACCACCGACAGCAGGAGCGTGTCCCACGGCACGGTGATGGACGAGAGACCGAGCAGCAGGCCCACCACCGGCGCGAAGGCGACGATCATGATGGCGTCGTTCAGCGCCACCTGGGACAGCGTGAAGTGGGGCTCGCCCTTGGTGAGGTTCGACCAGACGAACACCATGGCCGTGCAGGGCGCCGCCGCCAGGAGGATGAGGCCGGCAATATAGCTGTCGATCTGGTCGGCCGGCAGATAGGGCCGGAACAGATGCCCGATGAACAGCCAGCCGAGCAGCGCCATGGAAAACGGCTTCACCGCCCAGTTGACCAGCAGCGTCACCGAAATTCCCCGCCAATGCCGGCCCACCTGCCGCAGCGCGGCGAAGTCGATCTTCACCAGCATGGGCACGATCATCAGCCAGATGAGGAGCGCGACCGGCAGATTGACCCGCGCGACCTCCAGCCCGCCGATGGCCTGGAACACCGATGGCGCCAGCGCGCCGAGGGCGACACCGGCGACGATGCACAGGACCACCCAGAGCGTGAGGTAGCGTTCAAACACGGACATGGCGCGCATTCTCCCAAGGCCGCACGCTGCGGCCGATGGCGGCGACAGCGTGGGCGCAGTTCGTTTCAGGACGACGACGGCTCACGCGGCCTTCCCGGCGAGCGTGAGCGCCGTCGCGCCTTCCATCTTGCCGATCTCGCCGATGCGCTCTTTCAGCGTCGCCAGATCGAGTTGCTCGAACGGCAGGTTGACGAAGGCGGAGACGCGGCCGGCAAGCCGGCGGTAGGTGGCGACGAAGGCCGCCTTCTGCTGCGCCTCGCTTCCCTTCACCGCCAGCGGATCCGGCAGGCCCCAATGGGCCTGGAGCGGATGCCCGGGGAAAGCGGGGCAGATCTCGCCCGCGGCGGCGTCGCAGGTGGTGATGACGAAGTCCATCTGCGGCGCGTCCGGTTCGGCGAAGCCGTCCCAGCTCTTGGAGGCGAGGGGGGCGGTGTCGTAGCCGAGCGAGCCGAGCAGGTCGATCGCCATCGGATGCGGCTTGAGCTTCGGCCGGCTGCCCGCCGAGAACGCGCGAAAGCGGCCGCGGCCCTCGCGGTTGAGCAGCGCCTCGGCGATCAGCGAGCGGGCGGAGTTCGCCGAGCAGACGAGCAGCACGTTGTAGACGCGGTCGTTCGCGGCCGCAGGCCGGAGCTGGGGGAAGGCGGCGGCGCCGGTGGCACGAAGCGGCGAGGCCGCATAGCCCATTTCCCCCATCAGCTGGCTCAGCACCGGGCCGGCCGCCGAAAGATCGACGGCATAGAGGATGGAGCGGCCGTCCCGCCGTGCCGCGACGAGGCCGGCACGCTCCAGAACCGCGAGATGGGTGGACATGGTGTTGTGCGGCACCGCCAGCAGGCGGGCGATGTCGCCGGCCGGCAGTCCGTAGGGCACATAGCGCAGCAGCAGCCGGAAGGTCTCAAGCCGCGTGCCCTGGGACAGCGCGTCGAAAATCCGCGTGGCGTCTTCTGCGTTCAGTTTGGTCTCGGTCATCTCGCACCGCCGATCGAATGGCCGCCGCGCCTCAGACGCCGCCCTTGAAGGTTTTCGCCCAATAGGCCTTCACCTGCTGAACCAGCGCGGGGGGGCAGGGGGAACATAGCCGAGCTCGGACGCGAGCTTCTCGCCCTCGCCGAGGGCGAAGCGCCAGAACGCGAAGGCGGACTGGCTGCGCGCCGGCGCCTTCGGTTCCTTGTACATGACCGCGAAGGTGGTGGCGGCGATGGGGTAGGCGTCCTCGGCGGGGGAATCGTTGATGACGACGAAGAAGTCCCGTGCCCCGACCCAGTCGAAGCTCAAGGCCGCGGCCTGGAACGACGCCGCGCTGGGCGCGATAAATCGGCCGGCGCGGTTCTGCACCAGGCCGTAGGCGAGCTGGGTCTGCACCACATAGGTGAACTCCACATAGCCGATGGAATTCCTCACCCGCTTGACCTCGGTGGCCACGCCCTCATTGCCGCGGGCGCCGGTTCCCACCGGCCAGGCGACCGCGCTGCCTTCGCCCACCTGCAGCTTCCACTCCGGGCTCGCCTTGGCGAGGTAGGACACAAAGTTGAACGTGGTTCCCGATCCTTCGGAGCGATGCACCACGACGATCTTCGCGTCGGGCAGCGTGACGCCGGGATTGAGGGCCTTGATGGCGGGGTCGGACCAGGTCGCGACCTTGCCCAGATAAATGTCGGCGAGAAGGGCGCCGGTGAAGCGCAACTGGCCCGCGCCGACGCCCTCCAGATGGAACACCGGGACGACGCCGCCGAACACGATGGGGAACTGGGCGAGGCCATATTTCTCCAGTTCTTCCGGCTTCAGCGGCTTGTCAGACGCGCCGAAGTCCACCACGCCGTCCTTGATCCGGTTGATGCCGGCCGACGAGCCCACAGACTGGTATTCGACCGGAATGCCCGTGCGGCTGCGGAAGGCGTCGGCCCATTTCCAGATGATGGGATAGGCAAAGGTGGAGCCCGCGCCCTGGACGTCGGCCGCATGCGCGGCCGGCGCGAGCGTCCCCAGGGCCGCGATGGCGGCTGCGGCGGTCAAGGCAAGAATGCGTTTCACGGCTGGCCTCCCCATTTGTGTCCCGCGACGGTGTCCCGCGACATCTCGATCAGCATCCTATGCGATACGTGTCTTTATGTCGATAGTCGCCGACATATTGATATGTGGCCGTCGTGACGCGTATGTGACGTCGCCCGGCTCAGGGGAAGCCGAAGCCGGCCGGGCAGATCACGCGCCAGTGTGGGGAACGCCAGCGGCGCCCGACGATGCCTGCGGGACAGGGCATGAGCCATGATGGCGAGCCGGGCTGGCATCCGGGCGCGCGGGCGCAGATCACCACCGGACGCCCCTGGAGGGACGCTCCGTCGCGGTGCTCCGGCGCGCCCAGGCTGGGAGGGGGCAGGCGGTCAGGCGGGACGGGCGG
>NZ_JBNFNU010000096.1:0-12408 GCF_057364445.1 Xanthobacter sp. BG11Y11_SDJG | reverse complement strand
CGCGCGCCTTCCTCGCCCGGCCACGGCGGGCAGCCCCGTCATGAGCGCCGCCGGCCGCCCCCGCCGCCGCCCGCTCGGGCGCATGGCGGCTGTTTCGTGGTTTCTGGCGGGGCTCTACCTCGCCCAGTCGATCCCGAGCTACCTTCTGGTGGCGGCGATCCCGCCCATCATGCGCGAGCAGGGCGTCTCGCGCACCGCCATCGGCATGCTCTCGGTGCTGATGCTGCCGCTGGTGCTGAAGTTCCTGTGGGCGCCCTATGTGGACCGCTTCCGCCCCATCGCCGGCCTGCACCGGGCGGGGTGGGTGCTCATCACCCAGTCGCTGACGGTGCTGGCGATCGCCGCCTTCGCGCTGATCGTACCCACGGACATTTGGGCCTTCCTGGCGCTCGGCATGGCGCTGGCGCTCCTGATCTCGACGCAGGACATCGCCACCGACGGCTACGCCACCCGGCGCCTCGCGCCAGAGGATCGCCCGTTCGGCAACGCCATCCAGGGCGGCGCGGTGGCGCTGGGCGTGGTGATCGGCGGCACGGGAAGCCTCGTCATCTACCACCATTTCGGCTGGCAGCCGATGATCTGGACCATGGCGGCGCTCTCGCTCGTGCCGCTCGTCTCCGCCTTCGCCATGCGCGAGGACGACGTGAGGCCGGCGCCGAGCGCGCCGCGCGCCTCGCTCAGAGCATTCTTCGCCCGGCCCGAGGCGCGCGAGGTGCTGGTGATCGCCCTGGTCTACCGGGCGAGCGAAGGCCTCGTGAAGGCCATGGAAGGCCCCTATCTGGTGGACCGGGGCGTGCCGCTGGACATCGTCGGCTATCTCTCCGGCGGCGCGGCGGCAACCGCCGGCCTCATCGGCTCGGGGGTGGCGGCGCTGCTGATGGTGCGGCTGGGCACGGCGCCGGTGCTGACCCTGCTCGGCGCCCTGCGCACCTTATGCTTCGCGCTGTTCGCGCTCCACGCCTTCGACATCGTCACCGGCTGGACCGCGCTGTTCGGGGCGGCCGCGTTCCAGACGCTGATCCGCTACATGGAGATCGTCGCGCTCTATTCGCTGTTCATGGCGGCCTCCTCGAAGGACCAGCCGGGCACCGACTTCACCCTCCTCGCCTGCGCGCAGCTGGTGGTCTATCTCGCCGGCTCGTTCGTCGCCGGGGCGATCGCCGACCGGTTCGGCTACGGCGCGCTGTTCACGCTCGCCGCCCTGCTCTCGCTTGCCGCCGTAGTGGACACCCGCCGCCGCCTCGCCGCGCGCACCGCGCCGGGCTGATCCCAGCCGGTTCGCGCGCCGCCGGCGGCGGTGCTATGTCTGCGCGCGGACGAACCGGGAGGGCGAGATGGCGGACGGCATGTCGAACGGCGGCGCGGGGCGCCATGCAGGCTTCTGGCTGCGCGAACTGCCTTATCTCGCCATCCTGCTGCTCACGGTCGGCGGCGTCGCCTATGTGAGCATGGAGCGCACGCCGATCGTACCGTTCTGGGAGTTCGTGGCGGTGGCGAGCTGCGCCGCCTGCATCTATGCCGGCTGGGCCGATGCCGCCGGCCAGGATGCCCGCTGGCACCTCGTCTGGACCCAGCTCCTGCACTGGGGCGCGTTCCTCGGCGCCATGAACCTTGTCTTCCTGCCCAGCGTGCAGGCGGTGGCGGATGCCGATTCCACCAGCCTCTTTCTGCTCCTTCTGCTGGCGCTCGGCACCTTCGTCGCCGGCGTCCACACCACCAATTGGCGCATGGGGCTGAACGGCGTGGTCATGGGCCTGTGCGTGCCGGCCGTGGCCTGGCTCGACCAGTCGGCGCTGTTCGTTGCCCTGGCGGCGCTGGTGATCGTCGCCGTCGGGACCGGACTCATGTGGGGCTATCTCAAGCTCAGAGGCTGAGCCGCCTCAGGCCCCGGCAGCGGTCCGGCGGCGGGACGGGGGCCTCCGCGCGCGCCCTCCGGCGGCGCATCCGCCGGCCTCTTGGCCGCCCCCTTCCCCTTCGCCGACGCCCGGGATTCGGCCTCGACCTTCGCCATCTCGGAGCGGATCTGGTCCGCCAGCTTGCGGATATGGGCGCGCGCTCGCGCTCGGCCGCGTCCGGATCGCCCGCCTCCAAAGCGGCGATGATGAGCGAATGGTCGTCGGTGGATTGCGGCAGGCGCATGGGCATGGACTGGCGCTGCAGCCGCATCACCCGCATGCGGGCGAAGATCGACCGCAGCAATTCCTCGATCACCTTGTTCTGGGCGATTTCCGCCACCTTGTCGTGGAAGTCGAGGGCGGTGGCATAATAGCCCTCGATGTTGCCCTCCTCGAAGCTGCGGCGCTGCTCATCCACGCCGCGCTTCAAGGCGGCGATCTGCGATCCGGTGATGCGCTGCGCGGCGAGGCGCGCCGCCATGCCCTCCAGCACCTCGCGCGCCTCGTAGATATCCAGCGCCCGGCGCGGGTCGTACTTGATGAGATAGACCCCCTGGCGCGGCACGATCTCGACGATGCCCTCCGCCTCCAGGCGGTTGATGGCGCCCCACAGCGGCGTGCGGCTGACGCCGAGGCCGCGGCTCAGTTCTTCGACGCTGACCTTGTCGCCGGGATTGTACTGGGTCCCGTTGAGGAACAGGTCACGCACATAGGTGTAGGCGTCTTCGCTGAGATTGGACCGCTTGAGCTTCTTCACCGGCGCTTCCTGCTTCATGCTTCATGTCAGGTTTAGCCACCTCGCGCCGGCCACTCAAGCGCGAGTTTCAAGATCTTACCCGGATTCGTGATGCCCGCTGCACAGATCGCGGGCATGTGCCCGACAACGAGGCGCGGCGCCGCTCATTTGAGCCATCGATCAAGCAGGCCCTCCCTGCGCCTGCACGCGCCCCGCCGGGCGCCAATCGAGCCCGCGCAAGCCGCCTCGCCGCCTTGGTGCGCCCCCCGCTTAACGCGCCGCGAGCTGGCATGGCTCTTGCTGAAATGAAACATGAGGAATTTCTGACCGACGGAGGCCGCGTGTTCGCCCAGCAACTCATGAACGGACTGATGCTCGGGGGCATCTACGCCTTGGTGGCGGTGTCCTTCACCCTCACCATCGGCATTCTGAACTTCCTCAACTTCAGCATCCCCGCGCTGTTCATGCTGGGGGGCGTGGTGTCGTGCGCGCTGCTCGCGGCGGGGGTGCCGGCGGTGGGCGCGGCGGCGGGCGCGCTCGCCGCCACCGGCCTCGCCTCGCTGCTGGTGGAGCGCTGCACCTTCCGCTGGCTCTCCACCTCGGACCCGCACATCCCGCTGGTGTCCTCCCTCGGCTTCCTGATCTTCTTCGAGAACCTGGTGCTGGTCTATTTCGGCTCCGACGCGGTGGGCTATCCGAGCCCGTTCGCACGGGCGAGCGTGAAGGTCTCGGACCTCACCGTGAGCCTGCCCCAGTCGGGCGGCTTCCTGCTGGCGCTGGTGCTGGTGGCGCTCTGCTACGTGCTGCTGAAATACACCAAGCTCGGGCGCGGCCTGCGCTCCATCGCCGAGAGCCCCGCCATCGCCGAGATGCTGGGGGTGAAGGTCGGCTGGACGGTGTCCAGCGTCTACCTGGTCTCGGGCCTGCTCGCCGGCATCGGCGGCATCCTGTTCGGCATCTCCTATCTCCAGGTGTCGTGGGACATGGGCTCGGAGGTGGCGCTCAAGGGCGTGTCCGCCATGGTGCTCGGCGGCATGGGCAATGTGTGGGGCGCGGTGCTGGGCGCGCTCATCATCGCCGTCATCGAGGTGATGACCATCGCCTATCTCAACTCCGAGGCCGTCAACGTCTTCGTCTACGGGCTCCTGCTGCTCATCATCGCGTTCTGCCCGCAGGGGCTGCTCGGCGACCGGGCCAAGATGGCGGAGCGCATGTGATGAGCGGCTACGCGCTCCAGATCGGCGCCATCCTGTGCGTCAACGTGATCGCCGCCTATGCCGCCTACATGACGCTGGCGGCGGGGCAGCTGAACCTCGGCATCGCCGGGTTCATGGCGCTCGGCGCCTATGGCTCCGCGGTGCTGTCCAATGCGGGCTGGTCGATGCCCTTTTCCATCGCCGGGGCTGTGCTGGTGGCGAGCTTTGTCGGCCTGTGCGTGTCCTATCCCGTGCTCCGCGCGCGCGGCATCTATCTCACCATCGCCACCCTCGCCTTCTCCGAGGTGGTGGTGGCGCTGATCCTCAACATGGAAAGCCTCGGCGCGGCCAGCGGGCTGGTGGTGGTGGGCCATCTCGGCTTCTGGCCGATCTTCTGGGTCACGCTCGGCGTGGTGGCGCTGGTCATTTTCCTGGCCTCGACCCGGTTCGGCCTGTGCCTGACCGCGATCCGCAACGACGCCCAGGGCGCGGCGGTGTTCGGCGTGCGCACGCGCCGCATCGAGGTGACCGCCTTCACCATCGGCGCCGCCCTCGCCGGTCTCGCCGGGGCGCTCTACGCGCATCACTTTTCCTATGTGGAGGCGCAGCGCTTCAACGTGCTGCTGAGCACCTTCGCGGTGCTCTACACCCTGCTCGGCGGACTGCAGACCCCGCTCGGGCCGCTGGTGGGCGCCGCCCTGTTCACGCTCGCGCCAGAGCTGCTACGCGGCACCGACGAGTGGCGCTACGTGACCTTCGGCGCCGCCATCGTCGTGCTCATGCTGCTGCGCTCCGAGGGGCTGCTCACCCGCAGCTTCATCCACACCATGCTCCACCGGAGGCCGGCCACATGAAGCCCATGCTGTTCCTGCACGGGGTGACGCTGGCCTTCGGCGGCCTCACCGTCATCGACAGCCTGGACATCCGGGTGATGCCGGGCTCGCGCACCGGCCTGATCGGCCCCAACGGCGCCGGCAAGACCACGGTGTTCAACCTCATCAGCGGCGTCTACCGGCCGAATGCGGGCGAGATCCTGCTGGACGACGCGGGGATCGACGCCGTGCCGCTCGACCGCCGCGTCCGGCTCGGCATCGGCCGCACCTTCCAGAACCTGCGCATGATGAAGCACCTGACCGTGCTGGAGAACATCATGCTCGGCCAGCACACCCACGTGGGCCTGTGGCGGCGCATGCTGGTGCCGCTCAACGCGCCGTTCAACCGCGCGGGCCTCGCCGAGGCGCGGGCCGCGGCCGCGCTGATGGGGCTGTCTGCCCATGCGGACCTGCTCGCCGACGGCCTGCCCTACGGCGTGCAGAAGCGCATCGAGATCGCCCGCGCGCTGGTGACGCGCCCGCGCCTGCTGCTGCTCGACGAGCCGGCGGCCGGGCTGAACTCGTCGGAGCGCGACGAGCTGCTCTCGATCCTCCTGACACAGCTGCCGAAGGAGATGTCGGTGCTCATCGTCGAGCACGATGTCGCCTTCGTCTCCAGCCTGTGCGACCACGTGGTGGCGCTCAATTTCGGCCGCAAAATCGCCGAGGGCCGCGCCGAGGCGGTGTGCAGCCACCCGGCGGTGATCGAGGCCTATCTCGGCAAGGACGAAGACACGGCGGACGCCGACGCCCCCGTGCCGGCCCCGGCGCTCGACGAAACCATCGGTCCGCAGGAGAGCGACCAGCAGAGCGACCAGCAGAGCAACCAGGACAGCGCGCGCACGGCGGGCGCGGGGCGAGGCACCCATGCTGCTTGAGGTCGCGAACCTGTCGGTCTGCTACGGCGCCGTCACCGCCGTCTGCGGCGTCGATCTCGGCGTGCGCGACGGCACCATCGCCACCGTGCTTGGCGCCAACGGCGCCGGCAAGTCCTCGCTGCTGCGCGCCATCATGGGCCTCACCCCGGCCTCGGGCGAGGTGCGCTTTGCGGGCGAGGCGATCGCGCGCTGGCCGGCGGCACGCCGCGTCGCCGCCGGCATCGCCATGGTGCCCGAGGGCCGGCGCATCCTGGTGTCGCTCACGGTCGAGGAGAACCTGCTCATGGGCGCCTATCCGCGCCATGACCGGCAGATCGCCGCCGACCTCGACACCATCTACGACCTGTTCCCGAACCTCGCCCGGCGGCGCCACGCCCCGGGCTCGGTGCTCTCGGGCGGCGAGCAGCAGATGCTCGCCATCGGCCGGGCGATGATGGCGCGGCCCAAGCTGCTTTTGATGGACGAGCCCTCGCTCGGCCTCTCGCCGCTGTTCGTGCGCGAGGTGTTCAAGCTGATCCGGCGGATGAATTCCACCGGCCTCTCCATCCTGCTGGTGGAGCAGAACACGCGCCTCGCGCTCCAGACCGCCTCCGACGGCTACGTGCTGCGGCTCGGCACCTGCGTCGCCGCCGCCGACACGGCGACGCTCGCCCGCTCGGACGACCTCATGCACGCCTATCTCGGCGGCGCCCACGCCTCCCCCCCCGTTCACGGTCCCTGAAGACGGAGCAACTGAAATGGCGTTCGACTTTGCCTTTCGCAGATCATGCGTGGTCGCGGCGATCCTCGCCTTGGGCGCGGCGCCGGCGGCCGCCCAGCAGCAGGACCTGCTGCTCGGCTACCTCGCCGCCACCACCGGACCGTTCTCGGCGCTCGCCAAGCGCAACGCGGTGGCGGTGGAGATCGCGGTGGAGGACATCAACGCCGCCGGCGGCATCAACGGCAAGAAGCTGGCGGTCACCAGCTTCGACACCGGCGGCAAGCCGGAGCAGGCGGTGACCGGCGTCACCCGCTTCGCCCAGGACATGCCGGCGCTCGCCATCATAGGGCCGTTCAGCACCTCCGAATGCCGGGTGACGTTCCCCACCGGCGAGCGGCTCGGCATCGCCCAGATGTCCATGGCGTCTTCGGCGCCGAAGGTGGCGGCGCCCTTCACCTATGCGTTCCGCAACGCCACCGACGAGGCCTACACCTATGAGCGCCTGTTCAAGACCCTGAAGGCGAAGGGCTATGCCCACGGCTCCGCCGCCGTCGCCTATGCCACCGACGACGCGGTCTCCCAGTCGCTCGGCACCAAGGTGCTGCCGGACGCGATCAAGGCCGCCGGCATCCCGCTGGAGGAGACGGTGTCGTTCCGCGTCGCCGCCTTCGACCTTGCCCCCCAGGTCTCCCAGCTCAACCAGAAGCCCACCGACCTGATCGCCGTCGGCACCCCGCCGGAGCCGATGCTGAAGCTCTCCGCGGAGCTGCGGCGCCAGGGCAACAAGGGCCGCATGCTGGGCGGCTCCACGGTCGCCGACGCCGAGCTTCCCGCCCGCATGGGCGCCAACGGCGAGGGCACGGTGATCACCTCCACCTTCTTCTCCGGCATGCCGGACGAGCGCACCCAGAAGTTCGTCAAGGCGTTCGAGGCGAAGCTTAAGGAGAAGGGCGAGCAGGTGTTCGAGCCGAACCAGTTCGATGCCGCGACCTATGACATCGTCATGATGTACGCCACCGCCATGAAGAACGCGAAGGTGACGGGCGATCCGGCAAAGCTCGCCGCCGAGCGCGCCGCGATCCGCGACGAGGTGCGCAAGCTCAAGGACTTCCCGGCGCTGGTCGGTCCGCTCTCCATCAATTCCGAGGGCGACGCCATCAAGACCATCTACGTGCTGGAGGCCAAGAACGGCCGCTGGCAGCTGGTGGACACCCACAAGAACTGAGCCGCGGCCCGGCACCGCGGAGCCCGCTCCGCCCGCCGGGGACGCCAGCTGCCTCGAACCCAGCCTTGACAGCGGCGCCCCCGGCTCTATTGTGAAATGAAACACGAAGCACGAAGTCATGGCGAACATCTGCGAGAAGCTTGAAATTCCGCCGGAATTCTCGATGGAGGCCCGCCTCTATCGTCCCGCGCGGTTGGCGGATGCCGAGTCCCGGTTGGCAGCGCTGGAGGCGGCGATCCTCGACGACATCGAGGTGCTCAAATATCCGAGCGTGCCTTTGCCGTATGCGCACGACGACGCCATCCTGGAGGTGGCGATCATCGGTGCCGGGCAGAGCGGCAAGTCGCTGGCGTTCGGGCTTCGCCGCTACGGATGCCACAACATCCGCGTGTTCGACCGCGCCCCCAAGGGCCGCCAGGGCCCGTGGCGCACCTATGCGCGCAACCACCTGCTGCGCACCAAGAAAGATTCCACCGGCGGCCTCGAATGGGGCATCCCCAACCTGCACTTCCAGCGCTGGTGCGACGCCAATTTCGGCCCGGACTACTATCCCAGCATCAAGAAAATCCCGCGCATTCTGTGGGCCGACTATCTCGACTGGTACGGCGACCTCCTCGACCTGCCCATCGCCTATGGCTCCCGCGTCACCGACGTGACGTGGTGCGATGAGGACGACTGCTTCGTGCTCACCACCACCACGGGCGTGGAGCGCGCGCGCTTCGTCATCGTCGCCACCGGCATCGAGAGCGCTGGCCAGGCCCGCTTTCCGCAGATCGTCACCGACGTGCTGCCGGCGCCCGCCTATGCCCACACCATGAGCGAATTGGCGGTGGAGGACGTTTCCGGCCGCGACATCGTCGTGGTGGGCGGCGGGGCCAGCGCCTTTGACACCGCCAACGCCGCGCTCGCCGCGGGCGCCCGGCGCGTCGATTGATGCTGCGCCGGCCGCATCTGCCGCCGATCCACCGGGTGTGCTGGGGCAGCAAGTGGAACGGCTACCACCGCCACTACATCGAGCTGCCGGACGAGATGAAGTGGGCCTACTCGCTCGCCGACCTCGACCTCGGCGTGCCGCCGCCGCGCGACACCTATTACGAGGCGGTCCGCGACCCGCGCTTCACGCTCTACGGCTCCGCCGGCATCGACGCGCTGGCGTACCGCGACGGGCGCATCCACGGCATCTATGGCGGCACGCCGCTCGCCCACGACTTCATGATCTGCGGCACCGGCGCGCGCAACTCGCTCGCCGACCAAAGCGAGCTTGCGTCCCTTCTCCGCACGTGCGGCTGTGGCGCGACGTCTACATCCCGAACGGCATGGCCTCGCACCCGGAACTGGAGAACAGCCCCTATCTCGGCGAGGCGCTCCAGTTCACGCCGCGCACCGAGGACGGCAGCTTCGTGCGCCGGGTCTACTATCTGTGCTCGGGCGTCGCCCATCTCAGCGGCTTCCGCTGCAACCTTTCGGGCCTGCAGTTCGTCGCGCCGCGCATCTGCCACGACATCTCGCGCCAGCTGTTCCTCGCCCATGCGGGCGAAGTCAAGCGCGCCTTCGATACCTACGCCATGTGGGAATGATCACCGGGCATGACTTCAGATCATCTTCGGGAGAACGACATGAATGTCGCCGTCGCCGTCCCTTCTTCGTCGCGCTGGTCGCCGGAAGAAACCCAGTTGCGCATCGAGCTCGCCGCCGCCTACCGGCTGACCGCGAAGCTCGGCCTCGACGACCTCGTCTACACGCATTTGTCCGCCCGCGTGCCGGGGCCGGAGAACCATTTCCTGCTCAATCCCTACGGCCTGATGTTCGACGAGATCACCGCCTCCTCGCTCATCAAGGTGGACGTGAACGGCGAGGTGGTGGATGCCGGCACCGGGCAGTGGCTGCACAACCCCGCCGGCTTCGTGCTGCACTCCTCGCTGCACCGCTCCGGCGACGAACGGGCCTGCGTGTTCCACTGCCATTCGGTGAACGCCATCGCGGTGTCTTCGCTGGAGTGCGGCCTCATCCCCATGTCCTTGTGGGCGCTCTCTTATTACGACCGGCTCGCGTATCACGACTATGAGGGCCCGCCGGTGCGCCTCGACGAGCGCGACCGCATCATCGCGAAGCTCGGCGACCACCAGGCCATGCTGCTGCGGAACCACGGCATCCTCACCACCGGCCGCACCTGCGCCGAGGCGTTCATCTACATGTATTATCTGGAGCGCGCCTGCGAGATCCAGGTGAAGGCGCAGTCGACGGGGCAGAAGATCGTCATCCCGAGCCCGGACATCTGCGAATACACCGCATCGCTGCGCTATTCGGACATCCAGCACACCGGAAATCCCGGCGCCATCGAGTGGCAGGCGCTGATGCGCAAGCTGGACCGCGAAGACCCGTCCTACCGCGACTGACCCCACCCCTTCCTCACGGCAGAAGAACAGCGACCGCGCCCCATGACCAGGCCCACCACTTTGGCGATGAACGGGATGGTGACATCCCCCCACTATCTTGCGTCCCAGTCGGGCCTCAAGGTGCTCCGCGACGGCGGCAATGCGGTGGAGGCGGCGATCGCCACCGCGGCCACCATCGCGGTGGCCTATCCCCAGGCCAACAGCATCGGCGGCGACAATTTCTGGCTGGTGGCGAATGCCGGCGAGAGCACCCCGCGCGCGCTCAACGCTTCCGGCCGCTCGGGCAGCCTGGCGACCCTGGAGCACTACCAGGCGCAAGGCGTGGCCGCCATTCCCGCGCGCGGGCCGCTGGCCGCCAACACCATCCCCGGCGCGGTCTCCGGCTGGCAGGCCGCGTACGACTATTCGGCCGCCGCGCTCGGCGGGCGCATCCCGTTCAAGGAACTGCTCGCCGACGCGATTTCCTATGCCCGCAGCGGCATTCCCGTCTCCTCCCACCAGGAGGTGCGCGGCCCCATCGACTTCGCGCCGGAGGACCCGGGCTTCGGCAACATCCAGCGCTTTCCTGGCACCCGCGCCGCCTACTGCCATCCGGACGGGCGGCCGCTGAAGCGCGGCGAGGTGATGCGCCAGCCGGACCTTGCCGACACGCTGGCGATGATCGCCGAAGAGGGTGCGCGCGCCTTCTATCAGGGCGAGACGGCAGCGAAGATTTCCGACGCGTTGCTCGCTGAGGGCGGCGTGCTGACGCGCGCGGACTTCGCCGAGCACAGCGCCGACTGGGTCGCCCCCATCAGCGTGCCCTATCGCGGCTACACCGCCTTCAACCTGCCGCCCAACACCCAGGGCATGGCGGCGCTGGGCATCCTGAACATCCTGAACAATTTCGAGGTCGAGCGGATCGAGGACGGCTCCACCGCCTTCTACCACCTGATGGCCGAGGCGGTGAAAGCCGCGTTCGCCGACCGCGACGCCTTCCTCACCGACCCAGACTTCTTCGATATCCCGCTCGACCGCCTGCTGTCGGCGGAGCACGGGCGCGCCCAGGCCGAGCGCATCCGCGCGGAGGGCAAGGCCGCCTTCAGCAATCCCGCCACGCGCGGCGGCGACACGGTGTGGATCGGCACGGTCGACAAGGACGGGCACTGCGTCTCGCTGATCCAGAGCATCTGCGACGGCTTCGGCTCGGGTCTCGTCATTCCCGGCACCGGCGTGCTGATGCAGAACCGCGGCAAGTATTTCGCCCTCGACACCACCTCGCCGAACCGCGTCGCGCCGCGCAAGCGCTGCTTCCACACCCTCATCGCCGGCCTGCTCTACAAGGACGGCGTGCCGGAGCTGGTGTACGGCACCATGGGCGGCGAGGGCCAGCCGCAGACCCAGGCGGCGCTGGTGGTGCGCATCATCGATTACGGACTGTCGCCGCAGGAGGCGATCGAGGCGCCGCGCTGGCTGCAGGGCCGCATGCTCGATCTGTCGCAGCCGGGCTCGCAGCTGAACTTGGAGGGCCGGGTCGCGGACAAGGTGGTCCGCGAATTGCGTCAGCTCGGGCATCGGGTGGCGCTGACCACGGACTATTCGGACCTCATGGGACACGCGGGCGCGATCCTGATCGACCGCAAGACCGGCGTTCTGCACGGCGGCGCGGACCCGCGCGGCGACGGCGCCGCGGTCGGCTTCTGAGGAGAGCGGCCATGAACGAGACCCAGCCCCCGGCGCCGGACGGACCCTCGTCAAGACCACCTGCCCGCGCGACTGCTACGACGCCTGCGGCATCACCGTGGTGAAGGACGGCGGCGTGGTGCGCCGCGTCCTCGGCGATCCCGACCATGCCATCGCCAAGGGCACCCTCTGCGGCAAGTGCGCGGTGACCTATAACGGCGCCTGGCGCTCGGCAGACCAGCGCCTGCTGACGCCGCTGCGCCGGGTCGGCGCCAAGGGCGCGGGGCTGTTCGAGCCGGTATCCTGGGATGCGGCTCTGGCGGACATTGCCGCCCGCTTGGGCGGCATCATCGGCGAAGGTGCGCAAAAGAGCATCATCCACACCCATTATACCGGCACGGTGGCGCTGATCTCCGGCTGGTATCCGATCCGCTTCTTCAACCGCATCGGCGCCACCGAGGTGGACCCGGACACGGTCTGCAACAAGGCCGGCCACGTGGCGCTGGAGCTGATGCTCGGCTCCTCGCTCGACGGCTTCGACCCCGAGACCGTGGACGAGGCCGCCATGGTGCTGATCTGGGGCGCCAACCCGGCCCATTCGGCGCCGCACCAGTTCAAGACCTGGCTCGGCCGCGTGAAGGGGCCGATCGTGGTGATCGATCCCATTGCCACCGGCACCGCGCGCCGCGCCGACCTGCACCTGAAGCCGCGCCCCGGCACCGACGCGGCGCTCGCCTTCGGCCTGATGCACGCCGCCGCCGCCGAGGGGCTGCTGGACGAGGCCTTCATCGCCGCCCACACCCTCGCTCGAGGAGATCCGCGCCGACATCGCCGCCGCCCACGACCCG
>NZ_JBNFNU010000095.1:0-12455 GCF_057364445.1 Xanthobacter sp. BG11Y11_SDJG | reverse complement strand
TTTTCCCTTGCCGTTGACCTCGCGCGGGCGAAGGGGACCGCGGATGGCTCAGCCGCCTCGACGGCGGGGGAAGGCTTGAGGTATGAGCGTTCCCCAGGTGCCCGCGGGCCGGGCCGAGGAAGGGTGGCCGAGTGGTTTAAGGCAGCGGTCTTGAAAACCGCCGTGGGGGCAACCCCACCGTGGGTTCGAATCCCACCCCTTCCGCCAGCCCCCTCCCTCAGGCTCCGCTCCCCGCCATCGTGCGCGACCGTGGGCCGGAGCCGCCTGGGGCCTGAATCCCGGATTGACCCCTGGGGACATGGCGTCCAGTGAGGGGCCGCCCCCTGACCGCCGCTTTGGGTGTGGCGCATTGGAAGAAAATTCACGGCAAGCCGATTAGGCTAATCCCATTGTGTCCGGGGCCGCAGCGTCAGCTGGCCCCCTTTGTGTTGGGGTCGGCAATGGCGACGTTTCTTTCCCGGCGCGGGTTCATGCGCGCAGGTGCGGCTGCGGGTGCGGCGATGGCGGCGGCGCCGGATGCGGCCTTCGCCCGGTTTGCCGTCAATTCCGGCGATGGCGGCCTGCCGGCGCTGGCGCGGGACATGGAGGGCCGGCTCATTCTGCCCGATGACCATGCCTACCGCTACAGCGCCCGATCCAACAATGCGCGCTACGATGGCGTGCTGCCGCGCGCCATCGCGCTGTGCGCCTCGGAGGGCGACATCATCCGGTGCCTGCGCTGGGCGCGCGACAACCGCGAGGTGTTCGCGGTGCGCTCCGGCGGCCACTCCTATGCCGGCTACTCCAGCACGCCGGGCCTGCTGATCGACGTGCGCGCGCTGCGCCGGGTCAGCGTCAATCTCGACGATCAGACCCTCACCGTGCAGGGCGGCGCCACCAACCAGGACGTGGCCGACGTGGCGAGCGCCTATCCGTTCGCGATCCCCGCCGGCCGCTGCCCGACGGTCGGCGTCACCGGCCTCACGCTCGGCGGCGGCTGGGGCTTCGCCAGCACGCGCTCCGGCCTGACCTGCGACCGGCTGCTGTCGACCGATCTCGTCCCGGCCAGCCTGGAGCCGATCACCGCGAGCCCTGAGAGCCATGCCGACCTGTTCTGGGCGGTGCGCGGTTCCGGCGGCGGCAATTTCGGCATCCACACCAGCTTGACCTATCGCATGGTGCCGGTCGGGAACGTCACCGTCTTCAACATCTTCTGGCCGGCGCAGAAGCAGGTCGAGATGATGGTGGCGCTGCAGGACCTGCAGATCCGCCACGCGCGCGACATCTCCACCCGCAGCAAGGTCGCTGCCCTGCGGGCCGGCCCCTTCCCCGGCCGCGACGAGCTTGCCGCCCAGACGCTGGGCGTGTTCTACGGCGAGGAGCGCGCCTTCCGGGAGCTGATCCAGCCGCTGTTCCGCATGCTGGAGCCGGCCCGCGCCTATATCAGGCCGATGAGCTACTGGGAGGCCCGCGACTATCTGGTGACCGACGACCCCCAGGGGTTCTTCGACGTCCGCACGAGCATGGTCCGGGACCAGCTGACCGCCGACGCCCTGGAGGCTTCGCTCACCTGGATGTCGAAATGGCCCGGCGGCGCGGTGCGGCAGGCGAACATGGGCATCCTGTTCGCGATCGGCGGCGCGGTCGGCGACAAGCGGGTCGACGAGACCGCCTATGTGCACCGCGGCTGCAATTTCATCTTCGAGATGGAGCGGGACTGGTCGCCGCTCGATCCGCCGCATCTGGTGGAGCAGCAGGCCCGCTGGCTGGACGACTATTTCGCCGACATGCAGCGCTTCGTGCTTCCGCGGTCCTACGTGAACTTCCCCGACCGGGGGCTCAAGGACTGGCAGCACGCTTATTACGGCGAAAACCTCGCCCGGCTCAGCGGCGTGAAGCGCCGCTACGACCCGGAGAACCTGTTCCGGTTCGCGCAGAGCATCCCGCTGTCACCCGGGTGAGGCTTGCGGCATTCAGGCGTTCCCGCGACGCCCGGCCCCTAACGTCAGCGCACCGGGCCTCCGTCCGGCTCGTCGATGAGCGCGTTCGGCCGTGCGAACTTTCGCAGCGCGTCGATGTCGTCGGTATGGATCAGCGAGCCTGAGGTCGAGACGCCAATGTCACGCAGGGATGCGAACGCCCTGGAGAGATTTTCGGGCGTCATGCCGAGCAGCGAAGACAGCTTGCGCTTTTCGAAGATGAGGTCCACAGCGCCTTCGACGCGCGACTGCACCATCTGCTGCAGCAGCCAATTGGCCAGGCGCTCCGCGCCAGTGCGCAGCTTCTGGCTCTTCAGCTCCTTGATCGTGCGGCGGTAGTCGCCCGCAAGCTCGGTCACCACGGCACGGGTAAACCCGCTGTCGGTGCCGAGCGCCGCGCGCACGTTCTCGGCCGGGATCATGAGCAGCTGGGACTTGCCGAGCGTGCGGGCCGATTGCAGGTAGGCCTGGTCATTGAGGACCGCGGCCAGGATGAAGGTTCCTACCGGGCGCACCAGGCTGATGGTCGTCTCCCGCCCGCCATCGCTCGCGAACATCTCCACCAGCCCATCTACGACCACGTGCAGGAAATCGGCGCGATCGGCCTCGTTTATGAGGGTGACGCCCGAGGGAAAGCGTTGAAGCAGGCCCGCTCGCATCATCTTGGCGAACGTCTCCTTCTTCGCGTCCCGGAACAGGGGGAGATGCCTGATGGCATCGGCATCCTCGGGCTTCATTCCATTCTCACCAATGCGGGGACGACGTCAGGATACTCCGGCAATTGATAAACATCAAATGCACATCGGACTAAAAGCAAATGGACGAAATACATATAGCAATGAAGTATACGTATGTTTTTGGTAGCCTGTCTGTTGTGTATCGTTGCATTTAAACTGATACAAATCAAAGAACCTTCAGTCTCATTGAGGCACCTTCTCGCCGCACGACGCAGCCGTGTTTTTGCAACGGGCGAGATCAAGCCATGCAAGCCAGTCGAGATGTCAGTTCCGCCGACCAGCGGACCGCTCTTTCCTTAAGTACTGTCGCCTTTACCGTGTGTTTCGCGGTGTGGACGATCTTCTCCATCATTGGCATCCGCATCCGGCAGGATCTCGGCCTTTCCGACACGCAATTCGGCCTTCTAATCGGAACGCCCATCCTCACGGGATCACTGATCCGGGTCGCTCTCGGCATATGGACCGACATGTATGGTGGGCGCGTCGTCTTCAGCCTCACGATGCTGGCGGCCGCCGTCGCCACCTACCTGCTGACCTTCGCCCACACCTACCCGCAGTTTCTGCTGGCCGCGCTCGGCGTCGGCATTGCCGGCGGCTCGTTCGCGGTGGGCGTCGCCTACGTATCCCGCTGGTATCCGCCAGAGAAGCAGGGCACCGCCCTGGGCATCTTCGGCGCTGGCAATGTAGGCGCGGCAGTGACCAAGTTTCTTGCCCCCTTCGTTCTCGTCGCCTTCGGCTGGCAGATGGTCGCGCAGGTCTGGGCCGCCGCCCTCGTGGTGACGGCGGTGATCTTCTTCGTCACCACCAAGGACGATCCGGTGCTGGTGGAGCGCCGCCGCCTCGGCATCAAGCCGAAGAGCGCGTGGCTGGAACTGGAACCGCTGAAGAACGTCCAAGTATGGCGCTTCTCGCTCTATTATTTCTTCGTCTTCGGCGCCTTCGTCGCGCTGGCGTTGTGGCTGCCGCAGTATCTCGTGAAGGTCTACAGCCTCGACATCAAGACCGCCGGCATGATTGCCGCGTTTTTCTCGGTGCCCGCCAGCATCTTCCGGGCCTATGGCGGCCACCTTTCCGACGTCTACGGGGCGCGGCGGGTGATGTACTGGACCTTCCTCGTCTCGGTTGCCGCCACCTTTGTCCTGTCCTACCCGCCGACCGAATATATCGTGCGCGGCATCAATGGCCCGATCACCTTCCACATGGAGATGGGCGTCGTCGGCTTCACCGTCACGGTGTTCGTCCTCGGCTTCTTCATGGCCCTCGGAAAGGCCGCGGTCTACAAGCACATCCCGGTCTACTATCCGGGCAATGTGGGGGCCGTGGGCGGCCTCGTGGGGATGATCGGCGGCCTCGGCGGCTTCATCCTGCCGCTCATGTTCGGCGTGCTCAACGACCTGACCGGCCTGTGGACCAGCTGCTTCATGCTGCTGTTCGTCATCGCCGTCGGCTCGCTGGTCTGGATGCATCTCGCCATTCGCCAGATGGAGAAGGAAGCCACCGGCAGCGCGCTCCAGAAGCTGCCGGAGCTGCCGGAAATGCAAGGCCTGGCGCCGCATGACGCCCCTGCCCTGCCCGCCCGCAAGACCGGCGCGGTACTCACCGACTGGCGGCCCGAGGACAAGACGTTCTGGGCTGCGACCGGCCGCGCCGTCGCAAGGCGCAATTTGTGGCTCTCCATCCCGGCACTGCTGCTCTCCTTCGCCATCTGGCAGGTGTGGTCCGTGGTGGTGGCGAAGCTGCCGCTGGTGGGCTTCAAGTTCACCACCGACCAGCTCTTCTGGCTCGCCGCTCTGCCGGGCCTGACCGGGGCGACGCTGCGCATCTTCTATTCCTTCATGGTGCCGATCTTCGGCGGGCGGCTCTGGACGACGCTCACCACCTGGTCGCTCATCATCCCCGCGCTCGGCATCGGCTATGCGGTGCAGAATCCGGACACGCCCTACATCGTCCTGCTCATCCTCGCGCTGCTCTGCGGCTTCGGCGGCGGCAACTTCGCCTCCTCCATGGCCAACATCTCCTTCTTCTTTCCCAAGGCGGAGAAGGGCAACGCGCTGGCGCTGAATGCCGGCCTCGGCAACCTCGGGGTCAGCGTGGTGCAGTTCGTGGTGCCGCTCGTCATCACCATGGGCATCTTCGGCGGCCTCGGGGGTGATCCCGCGCTGGTGAAGACGGCCGCCGGCCCAGCGCCCCTATGGCTTCAGAATGCCGGCTTCATCTTCGTGCCCTTCATCATCCTCTCCGCTTTCGGAGCGTGGTTCGGCATGAACGACATCGCCGACGCCAAGGCCTCGTTCCGCGAGCAGTCGGTGATCTTCCAGCGCAAGCACAACTGGATCATGTGCTGGCTCTACACCGGCACCTTCGGGTCCTTCATCGGCTATTCGGCAGGCTTTCCCCTCCTCACAAACATCCTCTTCCCGGAGGTGAACGCGCTCTCCTACGCCTTCCTCGGCCCGCTGGTCGGCGCGCTTGCCCGCTCCGGCACTGGGTGGCTGGCGGACCGCTACGGCGGCGGACGGGTGACGCTCTTCGTCTTCGTGCTGATGATGGCGGGCGTGTCGGGCGTGCTGTGGGCCATCGGCATGCGCGCCGAGCCCTGGGCCTTCTCGGCCTTCTTCGCCGCCTTCCTGGTGCTGTTCTTCGCCACCGGCGTCGGCAACGCCTCCACCTTCCAAATGATCCCCGCGATCATGGCGAAGGAAATGGACCGCCTGATGCCGGCGGCCGACGCCGAGGCGCGCCGTCGGCAGGCGGAGAAGGAGGCGGCGGCCATCACCGGCTTCACCTCCGCCATCGCCGCCTTCGGCGCTTTCTTCATCCCCAAGGGCTACGGCAGCTCCATCGCGCTGACGGGCTCGCCGGAGGCGGCGCTCTGGGCCTTCCTCGGCTTCTATGTGAGCTGCCTGATCATCACCTGGGCCGTCTACACCCGCAAGGGCGGCCTCCTCCACGACATCGAGCGCGGGATCGCCCCGCGCCCCACCCACCGTCCGGCCCCCGCCGCGTAACGGAAGGCAATTCCATGTCCCATTTCCTCGACCGGCTCACCTTCTTCCGCCGCGAGACCGAGCCCTTCTCGAACGGCCACGGCATCGTCACCCACGAGGACCGCTCGTGGGAGGATGGCTACCGCAAGCGCTGGCAGCACGACAAGATCGTGCGCTCCACCCACGGCGTGAACTGCACCGGCTCCTGCTCGTGGAAGATCTATGTGAAGGGCGGCATCGTCACCTGGGAAACCCAGCAGACGGACTATCCCCGCACACGGCCGGACCTGCCGAACCATGAGCCCCGCGGCTGCGCCCGCGGCGCCTCGTACAGCTGGTATCTCTATTCCGGCGCACGGGTGAAGCACCCCATGGTGCGCGGGCGCCTCTTGAAGCTCTGGCGCGAGGCCCGCGCCAAGCTGCCGCCGGTCGCCGCCTGGGCCTCCATCGTGGAGAACCAGGAAAAGCGCGCGGCCTACACTTCCATCCGCGGCCATGGCGGCCTCGTGCGCGCCACGTGGGACGAGGTGAACGAGATCATCGCCGCCGCCAACGCCTACACCATCCGCACTCACGGCCCGGACCGGGTGGCGGGCTTCTCGCCCATCCCGGCCATGTCCATGGTCTCCTATGCCGCGGGGGCGCGCTATCTCTCGCTTCTCGGCGGCGTGTGCCTCTCCTTCTACGACTGGTATTGCGACCTGCCGCCCGCCTCCCCCCAGACCTGGGGCGAGCAGACCGACGTGCCGGAGAGCGCCGACTGGTACAATGCCGGCTTCATCATCGTGTGGGGCTCCAACGTGCCGCAGACGCGCACGCCGGACGCCCATTTCTACACCGAGGTGCGCTACAAGGGCACCAAGAGCGCGGTGGTGACGCCCGACTATGCCGAGGCCACCAAGTTCGCCGACATCTGGCTGAACCCCAAGCAGGGCACCGACGCCGCGCTGGCCCTCGCCATGGGCCATGTGATCCTGCGCGAGTATCACCTCGACCGGCAGGTGCCCTATTTCGACGATTACTTGCGCCGTTACTCGGACATGCCCTTCCTCGTGCGGCTCGTGGAGCAGGGCGGGCGGCTCGTCGCCGAGCGGATGCTGCGCGCGTCCGATTTGCCGGGCGGCCTCGGCGAAGAGAACAATCCCGAATGGAAGACCGTCGCCTTCGATGAGGCGAGCGGCGATCTCGTCGCCCCCGTCGGCTCCATCGGCCATCGCTGGGGCGAGCAGGCCAAATGGAACCTGGAGGAGAAAGACGGCGCCGGCCGCGCCATCCGCCTGCGCCTCTCCCTGAAGGACCATGCGGACGAGATCGCCGCCGTCGACTTCCCCTATTTCGGCGGTCGCGCCACCGAGCATTTCGTTGCCACCGACCATGGCGAGGTGCTGACGCGAAACCTGCCCGTGCGCCTCGTGCAGGGCGCGGACGGCAGCGTGATGAAGGTCGCCACCGTCTACGATCTCATGATGGCCAATTACGGCCTCGACCGCGGCTTCGGCGGCGGCAACGTCGCCTCCTCCTATGACGCGGACGTGCCCTTCACCCCGGCGTGGGCCGAGCGCATCACGGGGGTGAAGCGCGATGCCATCATCACCGTGGCGCGCGAGTTCGCCACCAATGCGGAGAAGACCAACGGGCGCTCGATGATCATCATCGGCGCGGCCATGAACCACTGGTATCACATGGACATGAACTACCGGGGGGTCATCAACCTTCTGGTGTTCTGCGGCGCCATCGGCCAGTCGGGCGGCGGCTGGTCGCATTATGTGGGGCAGGAGAAGCTGCGCCCGCAGACGGGCTGGCAGCCGCTCGCCTTCGGGCTCGATTGGGGCCGCCCGCCCCGGCACCAGAACGCCACCTCCTTCTGGTATGCCCACACGGACCAGTGGCGCTACGAGACGCTGACCGCCGGCGAAATCCTCTCCCCCACCGCACCCAAGGGCGAGTGGGACAAGAGCTTCATCGACTACAATGTCCGCGCCGAGCGCATGGGCTGGCTGCCGTCGGCGCCGCAGTTGAAGCAAAACCCCTTGTCGATCGCGGGGAAGGCCAAGGCCGCCGGCCAGGACGTGAAGGATTACGTCGCCTCCGCTCTGAAGAGCGGCGCGCTGGAACTCTCCTGCCACGACCCGGACCATCCGGACAACTGGCCGCGCAATCTTTTCGTCTGGCGCTCGAACCTGCTCGGCTCCTCCGGCAAGGGGCACGAATACTTCCTCAAGCACCTGCTCGGCACCCAGCACGGCGTGATGGGCAAGGACCTCGGCAGCGAGGGGGCGGTGCGCAACACGGAAGTGGCGTGGCACGAGGAGGCTCCGAAGGGCAAGCTGGACCTCCTGGTGACGCTGGACTTCCGCATGTCCACCACCTGCGTCTACTCGGACATCGTTCTGCCCACCGCCACCTGGTACGAGAAGAACGACCTCAACACCTCGGACATGCACCCTTTCATCCATCCGCTCTCGGCGGCGGTGGACCCGGCGTGGGAGGCGCGCTCCGACTGGGACATCTACAAGGGCCTCGCCCGCACCTTCTCCGCCGTCGCCCCGGAGGTGCTGGGCGTGGAGACGGACACCGTCCTCACCCCCATCCTCCACGACACGCCCGCCGAGATCGCGCAGGCGCTGGACGTGAAGGACTGGCGCAAGGGCGAGGTGGAGCCGATCCCCGGCAAGACCATGCCCACCGTGACCGTGGTGGAGCGCGACTATCCCGCGACCTTTGCCCGCTTCACCGCGCTCGGGCCGCTGATGGAAAAAATTGGCAACGGCGGCAAGGGCATCAGCTGGAAGACCGGGCATGAGGTGGACGCCCTCAAGGCCCTCAACGGCACCCACCGCGACGGCCCGGCCAAGGGGCTCGCGAAGATCGAGACCGATATCGACGCCGCCGAGGTCATCCTCATGCTGGCGCCGGAGACCAATGGCGAAGTGGCAGTGAAGGCGTGGGAGGCGCTTTCCCAGAACACCGGCCGCGAGCACGCCCATCTCGCGCTGCCCAAGGAAGACGAGAAGATCCGCTTCCGCGATGTGCAGGCGCAGCCGCGCAAGATCATCTCCTCGCCCACCTGGTCGGGCATCGAGAGCGAGAAGGTCTGCTACAATGCCGGCTACACCAATGTCCACGAGCTGATCCCCTGGCGCACGCTCACCGGCCGCCAGCAGCTTTATCAGGACCATCTGTGGATGCGGGCCTTCGGCGAGGAGCTCGTTACCTGGAAGCCCCCGGTGGATCTGAAGACCATACCCGGCCATCGCAATGCCAGGCCCAATGGCAACCGGGAGATCGTGCTTAACTTCCTCACCCCGCACCAGAAATGGGGCATCCACTCCACTTATACCGACAATCTTCTCATGCTCACCTTGAACCGGGGCGGGCCGGTGATCTGGATCAGCGAGGACGACGCCCGCGCGGCCGGCCTTGCCGACAATGACTGGGTGGAGGTGTTCAACGCCAACGGCGCGCTCACCGCCCGCGCCGTGGTCTCCCAGCGCGTCATGCCGGGCATGGCCATGATGTATCACGCGCAGGAGAAGATCATTAACACCCCCGGCTCGGAAATGACCGGCAAGCGCGGCGGCATCCATAATTCCGTGACACGCACGGTGCTGAAGCCGACCCACATGATCGGCGGCTACGCCCAGCAATCCTACGGCTTCAATTATTACGGCACGGTCGGCGCCAATCGCGACGAGTTCGTGGTGGTGCGCAAGATGAACAAGGTCGACTGGCTCGAGGACGAGCTGCCGGCCGCTTCCGAAAAGGAGATGGCCCAATGAAGATCCGCGCCCAGATCGCCATGGTGTTGAACCTCGACAAATGCATCGGGTGTCACACCTGTTCCGTCACCTGCAAGAACGTTTGGACGAGCCGCCAGGGCGTGGAATACGCCTGGTTCAACAATGTGGAGACCAAGCCCGGCGTCGGCTATCCCCGCGAGTGGGAAAACCAGAAGAAATGGAACGGCGGCTGGCGTCGCAAGCAGAACGGCAAGATCGAGCCGCGCATCGGCGCGAAATGGCGGGTGCTCTCCAACATCTTCGCCAATCCGGACCTGCCGGAGATCGACGATTATTACGAGCCCTTCACCTTCGACTACGAGCACCTTCACACCGCCAAGGAATCGAAAGCCTTCCCCACCGCGCGCCCGCGCTCCCTCGTCTCCGGCGAGCGGATGGAGAAGATCGAGTGGGGTCCAAACTGGGAGGAGATCCTCGGCGGCGAGTTCGCCAAGCGGCGCAAGGACGTGAACTTCGAGGGTGTCGAGGCCGAGATCTACGGCCAGTTCGAAAACACCTTCATGATGTACCTGCCGCGCCTGTGCGAGCACTGCCTGAACCCCACCTGCGCGGCCGCCTGCCCCTCCGGCGCCATCTACAAGCGCGAGGAGGACGGCATCGTCCTCATCGATCAGGACAAGTGCCGGGGCTGGCGCATGTGCGTGTCCGGCTGCCCGTACAAGAAGATCTATTACAACTGGTCTTCGGGAAAGTCGGAGAAGTGCATCTTCTGCTATCCGCGCATCGAGGCGGGACAGCCCACCGTGTGCTCGGAAACTTGCGTGGGGCGCATCCGCTATCTCGGCGTGCTGCTCTATGACGCCGACCGCATCGAGGAAGCGGCGAGCGTGAAGGACGAGAAGAAGCTCTACCAGGCCCAGCTCGACCTCTTCCTCGATCCGAAAGACCCCGCCGTCATCGCCCAGGCCCGCGCCGATGGCGTGCCGGATGCGTGGATCGAGGCGGCGAAGGTCTCGCCCATCTGGAAGATGGCCATGGAGTGGAAGGTCGCCTTCCCGCTCCATCCCGAATACCGCACCCTGCCCATGGTGTGGTACGTGCCGCCGCTCTCGCCCATCCAGTCCGCCGCCACCGCCGGCAAGATGGGTATGGATGGCGAGATGCCGGACGTGCGCTCCCTGCGCATCCCTTTGCGCTACCTCGCCAATCTCCTCACCGCCGGCAATGAGGAGCCGGTCGCCCTGGCGCTCGAACGCATGCTCGCCATGCGCGCCTACATGCGGGCGAAGACGGTGGACGGGCGCCTCGACGAGCGCGTGGCGACCAGGGTCGGCCTCACCGGCGCGGACATCGAGGACATGTACCAGACCATGGCCATCGCCAATTACGAGGACCGCTTCGTCATCCCCACCGCCCATCGCGAGGCGGGGGAAGACCCGTTCGACCTGCGCGGCTCGTGCGGCTTCTCCTTCGGCAACGGCTGCTCGGGCGGGGACAGCGATGTGAACCTGTTCGGCAGCCCCACCCACACGCCGGGCCGGCGCACCAAGACACCGATGGAGGTGGAGTGATGGCCGACAACCTCACCCTCAAGGCCCTCTCGCGCCTCCTGCTCTATCCCGAGGCGGCATTGCAGGATGCGGCGCCCCACCTCGCCGAGGCGCTCGTCGCGGACGGACGCCTCGACGCCTCAAGCCGCCTCGGCCTCATGCCGCTGCTGCGCTCGCTCGCGGGCGAAGATCTATATGACCTGCAGGAGGCCTATGTGAGCCTCTTCGACCGCACGCGGCGCCTGTCCCTGCACCTGTTCGAGCATGTGCATGGGGAGAGCCGTGACCGTGGGCAGGCCATGGTGGACCTCGCGGCGCTCTATGCGCAGGGCGGCCTCGCCATCGGCGCCAACGAGCTGCCGGACTTCCTGCCCCTGTTCCTGGAGTTCGCGGCCACGCGCCCGCAGGCCGAGGCCGAGGCGCTGCTCGGCGACGTGGACCACATCCTCGCCACGCTGGAGGAGCGCCTTGGCGAGCGCGGCTCGCTCTACGCCGCCGTGCTCACCGCCGTGCGCCACCTCGCCGGCGCCGAGGCAGAAGCCCTGGACGCACGGGCGACCGCACCGGCAACCGCATCGGCGCCAGCGCCGACGCCCCACACCGAAGACCTCGCCGCTCTCGACAAGGAGTGGGAGGAGACCGCCGTCACCTTCGGCCCCGGCGATGCCGCCTCCTGCGGCGTCGATCGCTTCCGCACCCAGCTTCGCGCCGCCCAGCGCGATGTGCGCCACCCCGCAGCCTGAAGGAGGCAGCCATGTCGCAGGCCATCAATTCAGCCCTGTTCGGCTGGTATCCCTACCTCTGCCTCACGGTGTTCCTCGTCGCCAGCCTCATCCGGTTCGATCGCGAGCAATACACCTGGAAGACCGGCTCCTCACAATTGCTGCGCAAGAGGCAATTGCGGTGGGGGTCCAACCTCTTCCACGTGGGCATCCTCATTATCTTCATCGGCCATGCCGGCGGGCTGCTGACGCCCATCTGGGTGTTCGATGCGCTCGGCATCTCTCACAGCTTCAAGCAGGGGCTGGCCATCACGGTGGGCGGCATCGCGGGGGTCATGTGCTTCATCGGCATCGCGCTCCTCGCCCATCGCCGGCTGTTCGATCCGCGCATTCGGGCAAATTCCAGCTTCGGCGACACCGCCATCCTGCTGCTGTTGTGGGTGCAGCTCACGCTCGGCCTGTCCACCATCTTCGTTTCGCTGCATCACATGGACGGGCACGAGATGGTGAAGTTCATGAACTGGGCGCAGGGCATCCTCACCCTCCAGCCGGCGGCGGCCGCCTATGTCGCGGACGTGAGCCCCATCTTCAAGGCGCACCTGGTGCTGGGCATGACGATCTTCCTCGTCTTCCCCTTCACCCGCCTCGTGCACGTGTGGAGCGCGCCGGTCTGGTATCTCGGCCGGCCCGGCTATCAGGTGGTGCGCTCGCGTCGGCCCGTCCGCAAGCCGGTCGCAGCGCGCCCGCAGCCTGCGACGGCG
>NZ_JBNFNU010000094.1:0-12467 GCF_057364445.1 Xanthobacter sp. BG11Y11_SDJG | reverse complement strand
GATGCGCGGCCATGACACGGACGCCCGCGCGCCTGAGGGCGCGCCGCCCACCGAAGCCGGCGGCTTCAACCTCTCGCGCTGGGCCATCACCCACCGCGCGCTGACCCTGTTCGCGATCCTGCTGCTCGCCGCCTCGGGGCTCTATTCCTACCTCAATCTCGGCCGCGCCGAGGATCCCTCCTTCACCATCAAGGTGATGGTGATCTCCGCCGCCTGGCCCGGCGCCACCGCCTCGGAGATGCAGGCCCAGGTGGCCGACCCGATCGAGAAGAAGCTCCAGGCGCTGCCGCACCTCGACCGGGTGGAGAGCTATTCGCGCCCCGGCGTCTCGTTCGTCCAGGTGTTCCTCGCCGACAGCACGCCCGCGCGCGAGGTGAAGGACCTGTGGTACCAGGTGCGCAAGAAGGTCGGCGACATCAAGGGCGACCTGCCGATCGGCGTGATCGGCCCCGGCTTCGACGACGAGTATGGCGACGTCTATTCCAACCTCTACATGCTCTCCGGCAAGGGCGCCTCGCCCGCCGAGCTGAAGCGCCAGGCGGAAGTGATCCGCCAGCGCCTGCTGCGCGTGCCCGGCGTGGAGAAGGTGGACCTCGTGGGCGAGCGCCCCGAGCGCATCTATATCGAGTTCTCCCACGCCCGGCTCGCCACCCTCGGCATCACGCCGCAGCAGATCTTCGACAGCGTGGCGCGCCAGAACGCGGTGGTGGCGGGCGGCGCCATCGACACCAGGGCCGACCGCATCAACCTGCGCCTCACCGGCGCCTTCACCGGCGAGAAGGCGGTGGCCGAGGTGCCGGTGAACGCCGGCGGCGCGCTGCTGCGCCTCGGCGGTATCGCCACCATCCACCGCGCCTACGAGGACCCGCCGTCCTTCCTGGTGCGCCAGAACGGCGAGGGCGCGCTCGGCATCGGCGTCTCCATGGCGGCCGGGCAGAACATCCTCACCTGGGGCAAGGCGGTGAAGGCCGCCATGGACGAGGCGATCAGCGAGCTGCCGGTGGGCATCGACGTGGTGCAGGTGGCGGACCAGCCGCACATCGTCGGCGAATCCGTGGGCGAGTTCCTGAAGACCTTCGCCGAGGCGCTGGTGATCGTGCTGGCGGTGAGCCTGCTCTCGCTGGGCTTCCGCACCGGCATCGTCGTCGCGCTCTCGGTGCCGCTGGTGCTCGCCATCGTGTTCCTGGTGATGTTCGCCTCCGGCATGGACCTCCACCGCATCACGCTCGGCGCGCTCATCATCGCCCTCGGCCTTCTGGTGGACGACGCGATCATCGCCATCGAGATGATGGTGGTGAAGATGGAGGAGGGCTGGGACCGCGCGCGCGCCGCCACCTTCGCCTGGACCTCCACCGCCTTCCCCATGCTCACCGGCACGCTGGTGACGGCGGCGGGCTTCCTGCCGGTGGGGTTCGCGAAGTCCTCGTCCGGCGAATATGCCGGCGGCATCTTTTGGGTGGTGGGCATCGCGCTGGTGGCGTCGTGGTTCGTGGCGGTGATCTTCACGCCCTATCTCGGCTTCATGCTGCTGCCGGAGATGAAGAAGACGGGCGCGCACGGCGCCCACGCCATGCATGACGGGCGGCTCTATCGCCTGCTGCGGCGGGTGCTGGAAGCCTGCCTCAGGCATCGCTTCCTGGTCATCGGCACCACGTTCGGCCTGTTCGCGCTCTCGGTGGCGGGCTTCGGCTTCGTGCAGCAGCAATTCTTCCCCACCTCCACCCGGCCCGAGCTGTTCCTGGAGATGCGCCTGCCCGAGGGCACTTCCATCACCGCCACCGAGGCCACGGCGCGCAAGGGCGAGGCGCTGATCGCCGGCGATCCGGACGTGGCCACCGCCACCACCTATGTGGGCCGCGGCACGCCGCGCTTCTGGCTCGGCCTCAACCCGGTGCTGCCGAACCCGAACTTCGCGCAGATCGTCATCGTCGCGAAGGATGTGGCGGCACGCGAGCGGCTCAAGGCGCGGCTCGACGCGGCAGTGGCGGACGGCGCCCTGGCCGAGGCGCGGGTGCGTGTCGACCGCTTCGTGTTCGGGCCGCCGGTGGGCTTCCCGGTGCAGTTCCGCATCGCCGGGCCGGATCCCCTCGTGGTGCGCGACATCGCCGAGAAGGTGCGCCGGGTGATGGCGCAGGACCCGGCCGTCATCGATCCCCATCTCAATTGGGGCGAGCAGGTCAAGTCCATCACCCTGGCGGTGGACCAGGACCGGGCGCGGGCCATCGGCACCACCCCGCGCGACCTCGCCGAGACGCTCCAGACCCTGCTCTCGGGCTATACCGTCACCCAGCACCGCGAGGGCAACCTGCTCATCGACGTGGTGGCGCGCGCGGTGCCGGAGGAGCGGGTGGATCTTGCGCGCATCGCCGCCTTGACGGTGGCGGGCGGCAACGGCACGGCGGTGCCCCTCGCCCAGGTGGCGCGCATCGCCTATGCGTATGAGGAGCCGATCCTGTGGCGTCGCGACCGCGACATCGTGCTCACCGCCCGCGCCGACGTGAAGGACGGCGTGCAGCCGCCCGACGTGACCACCCGGATCCTGCCGCGGCTCGCGCCGCTCAAGGCCGAGCTGCCGCCGGGCTACCGCATCGAGACCGGCGGCTCCATCGAGGAGAGCGCCAAGGCCAACGCCTCGCTCGCCGCGGTCTTTCCGGTGATGATCATCGTCATGCTCACGCTCTTGATGATCCAGCTGCAGAGCTTCTCGCGGCTCGGCCTCGTGCTCGCCACCGCGCCGCTGGGTCTGATCGGCGCCACGGCGGCGCTGCTGATCGCGCATCGGCCGTTCGGCTTCGTGGCGCTGCTCGGCCTGATCGCGCTCGCCGGCATGATCATGCGCAACACCGTGATCCTGGTGGACCAGATCGACACCGACATCGCGGAGGGGCATGCGCCGCACCGCGCCATCGTCGATGCCACGCTGCGCCGGGCACGCCCGGTGGTGCTCACCGCGCTGGCGGCGGTCCTGGGCATGATCCCGCTGGCGGGAAGCGTGTTCTGGGGACCAATGGCCGTCACCATCATGGGCGGCCTGCTGGTCGCGACCGCGCTCACGTTGCTGGTGGTGCCGGCGCTCTATGCCGCCTTCTTCCGGGTGGACGTGCGACAGCCGGTGGCGCCGGAGGCGCTGCCGGTGCCGGCGGAATGACCGCCGACGCTCTCCCCCGGGCGGGGGAGGGTTGAGAGGAGACGCCTTCGGCCCTGGTCCAGGGCGCCGCTCAGGCCTTCTTGCCGCGCAGCGCGAGGCCGAACATGGCGGTGGTGACGCCGTTCACCACCAGGTCGATGCCGAGGAACAGGCCGAGGATATAGAGCGAGTTCACCGGCCAGCGGGCGATGATGATGAGGCCCAGCACCAGCGTGATCAGGCCGGCGAAGACGATCCAGCCCCAGCCGGAGGCCGGGCGGGTGCCGAAGCCGGCGGCGATGCGGAACGCGCCCTCCACCGCCAGCGCGACGCCGACCATGAGGGTGAGCACGCCCGCGCCGAGCAGCGGGTTGTACATCATGAGCGCGCCGGCCACGACGTAGAGCAGGCCGGCCAGAAGCCAGAAGAAGAAGCGGCCCCAGCCCTTCACCCGGAAGGCGTGGATCACCTGCACCACGCCGCCCACCACGATCAGCGCGCCCACATAGAGCACCGTGACGAGGGTGGAGGCGAGCACGTGTCCGAGCGCAACGAAGCCGAGGATGACGAAGGCGACGCCGAGCGCGACGAACCAGCCCCAGCTGGCGCGGATGGATTGCAGCCCGTCGATGGCGGCGGCGGAGGGGGCAGAAGCAGGCATGGTCATGGGCCGTCTCCAAGCGCGCCGGACATAGAGCGCCGCGACTCGCGGCACGACCGGCGTGCACGCGGCATCATATAGGAGTCTTCCGCGCCGTATAACATCCCCGTGATCGCGGCGGCGGGCTGGAAGGGAGAAAGACATGCATGGCTCGGGACGCGATGCGGGCGCTTGGTGGCGTGCTGCGTATGGCCGCATACCGGGCTGGATACGGCTGCATCCGCGGCTGTTCATCGCCGTCGCGGTCGGTCTAGCGGCTTTTCTCGTGGTGCCGGTCCACAATCCGCGGGTGCGCTTCCTGGTCTCCTTCGACGTTGGGGCTGTCCTGTGGCTGCTGCTCGCCGGGCTGCTGGTCCTGCGCTGCGACGCCGCACGGGTGCGCGGCCGCGCGCAGGGCGACGACGAGGGGCGCCTGGGTCGCGCTGCTGGTCGCGGTGCTCGCCACGGCGTCGAGCCTGGTCGCCGTGATCATCGAGGCGGGGTCGCCGGCGGACGGCGAGCAATGGCCCCACATCGCGCTCGCGGTCGGCACCCTGATCGTGTCCTGGCTCTTCTTCCACACGCTGTTCGCGTTCCACTACGCGCGCGAATACTATGATGCGGCGTTCGACGACCCGCAGCCGGCGCTGGGCTTCCCGGGAGGCGGCGCGCCGGACTATTGGGATTTCCTCTATTTCGCCTTCAACATCGGCACCGCCGCGCAAACCGCGGACGTGACCGTGAACGTGCCGCGCCTGCGGCGCTTCGTGCTCGGCCACCAGGTGGCGTCCTACCTGTTCAACACCGCGGTGATCGCGCTCGGCGTGAACGTCGCGGCCTCGCTGATGTAAGCGCCCGCGCGCCCGACATGAAAAAGGGCGCGCCTTGCGGGCGCGCCCTTGTGTTCGCAGACGATGGCCCCAGCCGTCAGCGCTGGGCGGTGGTGGACGACGTCGAGCCGGTGGTGATCGGAGCCGGGGCCGCGCCCGCCGCATTGGCCTGGGCGCCGCCGGGCTTGGGGCAGGATCACCACCTTGGTGCCGACCTTCACGCGGTCGTAGAGGTCTTCCACATCGTTGTTCAGCATGCGGAAGCAGCCGGAGGACACGAACTTGCCGATGGTCTGCGGCTCGTTGGTGCCGTGGATGCGGTAGATGGTGCCGCCGAGATACATGGTGCGGGCGCCCAGCGGATTGCCGGGGCCGCCGGCCATGAAGCGCGGCAGATAGGGCTGGCGCTGGATCATCTCGGTCGGCGGACGCCAGTCGGCCCATTCCTTCTTGCCGGTGATCTTCTCGGTGCCGGACCAGGTGAAGCCGTCGCGGCCGACGCCGATGCCGTAGCGGATCGCCTTGCCGTTGCCGAGCACGTAATAGAGGTAGGTATTCGGCGTATCGATGACGATCGTGCCGGCCGGCTGGGTGGTCACATAGTCCACCGTCTGGCGGCGGAAGCGATCCGGCACCGGCTCCGCCGGGTCCACGTCCTCGATGCGCGGGCCGGAGGGCGCCTCCTGGGTACCCGGCACCATCGCGGCGTTGGGGCCATAGACACCGGCGGGCGGCGCGGCGACGTTGCCTTGCTGGCTCGGCACGCCATAGGCCTGCTGCTGGGAATAATCGGGCTGCGCGGCCGGCGGGTAGCCGGGCTGCGGATAGGCCTGCTGCACGTTGCCCTGCTGGGGATAGCCCTGCTGGGGATACGCCTGCTGGGGATACGCCTGCTGCTGGGGATAGCCCTGCTGCGGGTAGGCCTGCTGCTGCGGGTAGCCCTGCTGCGGATAGGCCTGCTGCTGCTGCGGATAAGGCTGCTGCGGCGTGATGGACATGGGCTGCCCCGCTTCCGCCGGGGCCGGCGCGCCATAGGCCTGCTGCGGAGCCGGAGCCGACGGCGTGTAGACCTGCGGCTGGCCGGTGCCGGAAGGCGGCGGCAGGTTGGTCCGCTCCACCGCGTCGCTGCTGCGGCCGGGCATGGGGCGCGCATAGGGATCGTTGTAGCCGGGCGGCGGCGCGCCGTAACCGACGCTGCCGGGCGGCGTGTTGGGCTCGGCCGGCATGGCATAGCCGCCATAGGCCCCCTGCCCGAAGGCCGGCATGGACACGAGGGACGCCCCGAAGGCAGCGAGAAGGAAGGTCTGGCGCAGCATCATGATAAAAGCTGTTAACCTTGAAACGTGACGAAATTGGAAACGGCCGGCGACTTTCTCCGGTTCCGCTTCGAGACCGCGGCTGACGCATCCAAACTCGCGGCAGGCGCCTCAGGAGCCACCCCAGGCCCGGACCTTCCGCGTTGGGACCGGACCGCGCCCCGTCCGCGGGTCGGCGGGCGGCACCCACGTGAGCGCTTTATCTTGCGCTGCATCACGGCGCAACGCGGCATCGCCCTTCGCCGCAAATCGTGATCTGCGCCCCTCGCCAGAGCAAAGGTGCCGGCATGCTTGCACCGCCCCTGAAAACGATATAAACATATCCTTATGTCATCTCGCGAGCCCGCACTTCCCTTCCCGTTCGCGCTCGAAGGCCTGAAGGCCGCGGGCGAAAGCACTCGCCTGCGCCTGCTGGCGGTGCTGGCGGAAGCCGAGCTGACGGTCTCCGATCTGACCGACATCCTCGGCCAGTCGCAGCCCCGAATTTCGCGCCATCTCAAGCTTCTGGCCGATGCCGGCCTGGTCGAGCGTCACCGCGAGGCGAGCTGGATCTTCTACCGCTGCGCCACCGAGGGGCGGGGCCGCGCCTTCGTCTCCCGCCTGCTGGCGCTGCTTGACCGGGAGGATGGCCTGCTGGCCCGCGACCGCGAGCGCCTCGCCGACGTGCGCGCCGCGCGCGCCGCCGCGGCCCAGGCCTATTTCGCCACCCATGCGAAAAGCTGGGACGAGATCCGCAGATTGCACGTGCCCGAGGCGGCGGTGGAGGGCGCGGTGCGCGAGGTGCTCGCCGGCGAGCCGATCCGCGCGCTGCTCGACCTCGGCACCGGCACCGCCCGCATGCTGGAACTGTTCGCCCCGGACATCGAGCGCGGCATCGGCCTCGACCTGTCGCCCGACATGCTGGGGGTGGCGCGCGCCAATCTGGAGCGCGCCGGCATCCGCCATTGCACGGTGCGCCAGAGCGACATCTATGCCATTCCTGCGCCGCGCGATTCGTTCGACGTGGTGATCCTCCACCAGGTGCTGCACTTCCTCGACGACGCGGCGCGCGCGCTGGCAGAGGCGGCGCGGGTGCTGCGCCCCGGCGGCCGGCTCCTGGTGGTGGACTTCGCGCCCCACGACCTCGAATTCCTGCGCGACGACCACGCCCACCGCCGGCTCGGCTTCGCGCGCGAGCAGATGGAAGCGTGGCTGGCGCAGGCGGGCCTTCGTCCGGAAGCGTTCCGCACCCTCGTGCCCGAGGGCGGTGCCGGGGACGGGCTCGGGGTTTCCATCTGGCTCGCCCGCGACCCGCGCATCCTCATGGCGGCGCCCACAGGGAGGTTGCGTGATGACTGACGCCGTGCGGGCGAGCCGCCAGACGGACAAGGCGCCGATCTCGGTCTCGTTCGAGTTCTTCCCGCCGAAGAGCGAGGAGATGGAGAAGCAGCTCTGGTCGTCCATCGACCGGCTGGCGCCGCTGGCGCCGCGCTTCGTCTCGGTGACGTACGGCGCCGGCGGCTCCACGCGCGAGCGCACCCACGCCACCGTCTCGCGCATCGTCAGGGACACCGACCTGCATCCGGCCGCGCACCTCACCTGCGTCGCCGCGACGCGGGACGAGATCGACGAGGTGATCCGCGGCTACGGCGCCGCCGGGGTGAAGCACATCGTCGCCCTGCGCGGCGATCCGACCACCGGCGTCGGCACCAAATACGTGCCGCACGAGAACGGCTACGCCCATGCCTGCGACCTCGTCGCCGGCATCAAGCGGCTCGGCGATTTCGAGGTCTCGGTCTCGGCCTATCCGGAGAAGCACCCCGAGAGCCCGAGCATCGACGCCGACATCGACTATCTGAAGGCCAAAGTGGACGCCGGGGCGACCCGCGCCATCACCCAGTTCTTCTTCGAGAACGACGTCTATTTCCGCTATCTCGACAAGGTGCGCGCCAAGGGCATCGACATCCCCATCGTGCCCGGCATCCTGCCGGTGACGAATTTCAAGCAGGCCTCGAACTTCGCCACCCGCACCGGGGCGAGCGTGCCGTCGTGGCTGCTGAAGCGCTTCGAGGGGCTCGACGACGATGCCGAGACGCGCAAGCTGATCGCCGCGGCGGTGGCGGCCGAGCAGGTGACGGACCTTGTTGATCGCGGCGTCACGATATCCATTTCTATACCCTGAACCGCGCCGACCTCGTCTACGCCATCTGCCACCTCATCGGCCTGCGCCCGAAGGCGGCCGAGGTGCCGCAGGCGATCGCGGTGTGAGGAGAGCCACATGCCAGGGGAACCGCAGAATCTGGTGCTGAGCCTGCTCCCGGAGATCCGGGCAGAAAATGCGCGCGCATGCCACGGATGTGGACAAGCAGTTCGCTGATGTCCGCACACGTCTCGAAGGGGTCGACAAGAAGCTCGACAGCCTGCGCCAGGCCATCAACGGCGAGAGCGTGCTCGGCCGCTACGCGGCCGCCGAGGTGGAGGAGCGGCTCGACAGCATCGAGAAGCGCCTCTCCGTGCTGGAGAAGGGGCCCGGCAAGAAGCCGCCGACGCCGCGCAAGCCGACCGTCTGAGACGGCCTGAAAGCACAATGCGTAAAGCCCCTCTCCTGCAAGCGGGAGAGGGAGCAGGCCGGTCCCGGCCCGCAAGCGGACGCGACCGAAGATCTTTCCTCCAAAGGCGGCTGCGGCCGCCGGAGCCCGAGACCGAGCCATGAGCGCCCAGACCCTTCGCGCTTCCACCCTCCGCGCCGACGCCGGCCGAGCCGCCGACATCCTCGCCGCCTTGGAGGCGCCGCGGCCGCGCGCATCCTGATCCTTGACGGCGCCATGGGCACCATGATCCAGGGCCTCAAGCTCGACGAGGCGGGCTATCGCGGGGAGCGGTTCAAGGACTGGCCGCGCGACGTGAAGGGCAACAACGATCTGCTCAGCCTCACCCAGCCGGACGCGGTGCGCGAGATCCACCTCAAGTATTTCCTCGCCGGCGCGGACATCGTCGAGACCAACACCTTCTCCTCCACCACCATCGCCCAGGCCGACTACGGCATGGAGGCGCTGGCCTACGAGCTGAACGTGGAGAGCGCGCGCCTCGCCCGCGAGGCGGCGCTCCAGGCGCAGGAAAAGGACGGCCGCCGCCGCTTCGTCGCCGGCGCGCTCGGCCCCACCAACCGCACCGCCTCCATCTCGCCGGACGTGAACGACCCCGGCTTCCGCGCCGTGACCTTCGACGAGTTGGCCGCGGCCTATCGCGAGCAGGCGGAGGGCCTGATCGACGGCGGGGCGGACATCCTGCTCATCGAGACCATCTTCGACACGCTGAACGCCAAGGCGGCGGTGTTCGCCATCGAGGGGCTGTTCGACGATCTCGGCTTCCGCCTGCCGGTGATGATCTCCGGCACCATCACCGACCTGTCCGGCCGCACGCTCTCGGGCCAGACGCCCGCGGCGTTCTGGTATTCGCTCTCCCACGCGCAGCCGTTCTCCATCGGCCTCAATTGCGCGCTCGGCGCCAAGGAGATGCGCGCGCACGTGGCCGAGATCGGCCGGGTCGCCGACACGCTGGTGTGCGCCTATCCCAATGCCGGCCTGCCCAACGAATTCGGCCTCTATGACGAGAGCCCGGAGGCCATGGCGGCGCTGGTGGGCGAGTTCGCATCCTCCGGCCTCGTCAACATCGTCGGCGGCTGCTGCGGCACCACGCCCGACCATATCCGCGCGATCGCTGAGGCGGTGGCCGGCAAGGCGCCGCGCACCGTGCCCGAAATCCCCCCGCGCCTGCGCCTGTCAGGGCTGGAGCCGTTCGAGCTGACGCCGGAAATCCCGTTCGTGAACGTGGGCGAGCGCACCAACGTCACCGGCTCGGCGCGCTTCCGCAAGCTCATCACCGCCGGCGACTTCCCCGCCGCCCTCGCGGTCGCCCGCGACCAGGTGGAGAGCGGCGCCCAGGTGATCGACATCAACATGGACGAAGGCCTGCTGGACAGCGAGGCCGCCATGATCACCTTCCTGAACCTGGTCGCCTCCGAGCCCGACATCGCCAAGGCGCCGGTGATGGTGGACAGCTCGAAGTGGTCCATCATCGAGCAGGGCCTCAAGCGCATCCAGGGCAAGGGCATCGTCAATTCCATCTCGCTCAAGGAGGGCGAGGAGAATTTCCGCGCCCAGGCGCGCCTCGTGCGCCGCTACGGCGCCGCCGTGGTGGTGATGGCGTTCGACGAGGAAGGCCAGGCCGACACCTTCGAGCGCAAGACGCAGATCTGCGCCCGCGCTTACAAGATCCTGACCGAGATGGGCTTCCCGCCCCAGGACATCATCTTCGACCCGAACATCTTCGCGGTGGCCACCGGCATCGAGGAGCACGCGCCCTACGGCGTCTTCTTCATCGAGGCGACGCGCTGGATCCGGCAGAACCTGCCGCACGCCCACATCTCGGGTGGCGTTTCGAACCTGTCCTTCTCGTTCCGCGGCAACGAGCCGGTGCGCGAGGCCATGCACGCCGTGTTCCTCTACCACGCCATCAAGGCGGGCATGGACATGGGCATCGTCAATGCCGGCCAGCTCGCGGTCTATGACGAGATCGAGCCGGCCTTGCGCGAGGCCTGCGAGGACGTGGTGCTGAACCGCCGCGCCGACGCCACCGAGCGCCTGCTGGAGATCGCCGAGGGCTTCAAGGGCGCCGCCGGCAAGGAGAAGAAGGAAGCCGACCTCGCCTGGCGCACCTGGGCGGTGGAGAAGCGCCTGGAGCATGCGCTGGTCAACGGCATCACCGAGTTCGTGGAGGCCGACACCGAGGAGGCGCGCCAGAAGGCGGACCGCCCCCTGCACGTGATTGAGGGCCCGCTGATGGCCGGCATGAACGTGGTCGGCGACCTGTTCGGCGCCGGCAAGATGTTCCTGCCCCAGGTGGTGAAGTCGGCGCGCGTGATGAAGCAGGCGGTGGCCTATCTCATGCCCTTCATGGAGAAGGAGAAGGCGGAGATGGGCCTGACCGAGGCCTCGGCCGCCGGCAAGGTGCTGATGGCGACGGTGAAGGGCGACGTCCACGACATCGGCAAGAACATCGTCGGCGTCGTGCTCCAGTGCAACAATTACGAGGTCATCGACCTCGGCGTCATGGTGCCGGCGGCCAAGATCCTGCAGACCGCCAAGGACCAGAACGTGGACGTGATCGGCCTTAGCGGCCTCATCACGCCCTCGCTCGACGAGATGGTGAACGTCGCTGCCGAGATGGAGCGCGAGGGCTTCCACGTGCCGCTCCTGATCGGCGGCGCGACAACCTCGCGCGTCCACACGGCGGTGAAGATCTCGCCGCAGTATGCGCGCGGCCAGGCGGTGTACGTCACCGACGCCAGCCGCGCGGTGGGCGTGGTCTCGAACCTGCTCAATCCGGAGACCAAGCCGGCCTATGTGGCCGACATCCGCGCCGAATACGCGAAGCTCGCCGAGGCCCATGCCCGCGCGGACGCCGCCAAGCAGCGCGTGCCGCTCGCCAAGGCGCGCGAGAATGCGCTGAGGCTCGATTTTTCGGCCGAGGCACCGGCGAAGCCGAGCTTCCTCGGCACGCGCATATTCGAGGACCACGACCTCGCCGACCTCGTGCCCTTCATCGACTGGACGCCCTTCTTCCAGTCCTGGGAGCTGACCGGGCGCTATCCGGCGATCCTCTCCGATCCCGTGGTCGGCGGCCCGGCGCGCGCCTTGTTCGACGACGCGCAGGCGATGCTGGCGAAGATGGTGGCGGAGAAGTGGGTGACGGCACGCGCGGTGATCGGCTTCTGGCCGGCGAACGCCGTGGGCGACGACATCCTCCTGTTCCGCGACGACACCCGCAAGACGCCGCTCGCGACGCTGCACACGCTGCGCCAGCAGCTGCCGCGCCGCGAGGGCAAGGCGGCGCTAGCGCTCGCCGATTTCGTCGCCCCGCTCGACGGCGGCGTGCCGGACTATGTGGGCGGCTTTGCCGTCACCACCGGCATCGGCGAGGAGGACCGCTCGGAGGCGTTCAAGGCCGCCAATGACGACTATTCCTCGATCCTGTTCAAGGCCCTGTGCGACCGTCTCGCCGAGGCGTTCGCCGAGCGCATGCACCATCTGGTGCGCACGCAGTTCTGGGGCTACGCGGCGGACGAGACGCTCTCGAACGACGACCTGATCGGCGAGAAGTATCGCGGCATCCGCCGGCGCCGGGCGTATCCGGCCCAGCCCGACCACACCGAGAAGGGCACGCTGTTCAAGCTGCTGGACGCGACGGCGCTGGCCGGCATCCACCTCACCGAGAGCTTCGCCATGTGGCCGGGCTCCTCGGTGTCCGGGCTCTATTTCGCCCATCCCGAGAGCGCCTATTTCGGCGTCGGCCGCATCGAGCGCGACCAGGTGGAGGACTATGCCGCCCGCAAGGGCTGGAGCGTGGAGGAGGCCGAGCGCTGGCTGGCGCCGATCCTCAACTACGATCCGGCGCGCCGGGCGGCGGCGGAATAGCGGCGCCAGGCCGGCCGATCCAGCGCGGCACGCGGGCGCGGTAGGCCGAAAAATCCGCGCCGAAGCGCGCGGCGAGGTGCGCCTCCTCGCGCCGGGCGG
>NZ_JBNFNU010000093.1:0-12578 GCF_057364445.1 Xanthobacter sp. BG11Y11_SDJG | reverse complement strand
CGCGCGGCGCGGCGGGTGCGGCCGGACGGCCGCCTCGATGGCGCGCCAGCGGGCGACGTCTTGTTGTGGTCCGCCAGCGTCTCCGCAAAGGCATGCCCGCCCGTGCCGTCGGCGACGAAGAACAGGTCGTTGGTCTTCGGGGGATTGGCGACGGCGAGGATGGCGTCCTTGCCGGGATTGCAGATCGGCCCCGGCGGCAGGCCGTCGATGGCGTAGGTGTTGTAGGCGGTGGCGGTGGAGATGTCGGTGCGGGTGATGGCGCGGCCCAGCGCGCCGCGCCCGCCGACGATGCCGTAGATGATGGTCGGGTCGGACTGCAGCTTCATCTTCTTGTTCAGCCGGTTGATGAACACGGCGGCGACCTTGGGGCGCTCGTCCGCCTCGCCGGTCTCCTTCTCGACGATGGAGGCGAGGGTGACGAGGTCCTGCGGCGAGCGCAGCGGCAGGCCGGGCGCGCGGCGCTCCCAGGCGAGGCGCACCACCTTCTGCTGCGCCTCCGCCATGTCCTTCAGCAGCGCCTCGCGCGACATGCCGCGGATGATGCGGTAGGTCTCCGGCAGCAGCGTCCCTTCCAGCGGTACCGCCGGCGTGCCGGTGAGCAGGTCGTTTTCCATCAGGCGGGCCACCACCTGCTGGCTGGTGAGGCCTTCCGGGATGGTGACGGAATACTGGATCACCTTGCCGGACGAGATGGTGTCGATCACGCTGGCCATGGACTGGCCCGGCTTGAAGAGATATTCGCCCGCCTGCATGTTGGCATTGGGCTTGGTCAGCTTCAGTCCGGCGATGAAGGTCAGCCAATTGTCGATGACGCCGGCCTTCTCCAGCGTGTCCGCCATGTCGCGGATGCCCGCGCCGCGCGGGATCACCACCGCTTTTCCTGGGTGAGCGGGCCGGGGCCGTTGAACTCGCGCTCGCCGTAGCGGGCGGCCAAGAGGCCGCCGACGGAGATCAGAACCAGGAAGGTGAAGATGCCGGAGCCGATGGTGGCGGCCGGGTGCCGGGCGCTCCTCGACGGCAGGTGCGATCCCTTCTGGGGCTTGGCCATCCTCGGGTCTCCCTCGATGTGGTCGGCGGCCCGTTCTCGGGCAACGCGGCCGCTTTCGCAACCGGCCGCGTGCGCTTGTTATCGTCCCATTCGGGCGCCGGTTGGGCGGCGCCGTGCGGTCCCGCGCCGCTCACGCCGCGTAGCGGCGGAACACGATGGAGGCGTTGGTGCCGCCGAATCCGAACGAGTTGGAGAGCACCGTTTCGATCTGGCGCGGCTTCGGCTTCAGCGGCACCAGGTCGATGGGGCTCTCCACCGCCGGATTGTCGAGATTGAGGGTCGCCGGGGCCACCTGGTCGCGGATGGCGAGGATGGAGAAGATCGCCTCCACCGCGCCCGCGGCTCCCAGCAGATGGCCGATGGACGACTTGGTGGACGACATGGCCACCTTGCCCGCGGCGTTGCCGAGCAGGCGCTCCACCGCGTGCAGCTCGATCTCGTCGGCCATGGTGGAGGTGCCGTGGGCGTTGATGTAGTCCACGTCGCCGGCGCTGATGCCGGCCCGCTTGAGCGCCGCCGTCATGCAGCGGAAGGCGCCGTCGCCGTCCGGGGTCGGCGCGGTGATGTGGAAGGCGTCGCCCGACAGGCCGTAGCCGATCAGCTCGGCATAGATCTTGGCGCCGCGCGCCTTGGCGTGCTCCAGTTCTTCGAGCACGACGACGCCCGAGCCTTCGCCCATGACGAAGCCGTCGCGGTCCTTGTCCCAGGGGCGGGAGGCGCGGGTGGGCTCGTCATTATAGGCGGTGGCGAGCGCCTTGCACGCGGCGAAGCCGGCAATGGAGAGCCGGTCGACCGGCGATTCGGTGCCGCCAGCCACCATCACGTCCGCATCGCCGAGGGCGATGAGGCGCCCGGCGTCGCCGATGGCGTGGGCGCCGGTGGAGCAGGCGGTGACGACGGCGTGGTTCGGCCCCTTCAGCCCGTGGGCGATGGAGACGTAGCCGCCGGCGAGATTGATGAGGCGGCCGGGAATGAAGAAGGGCGAGATGCGGCGCGGGCCGCGGTCCTTCAGCGTCAGCGAGGCCTCGGCGATGCCGTTGATGCCGCCGATGCCGGAGCCGATCAGCACGCCCGAGGCGATCTGGTCCTCATAGGAGGTCGGATGCCAGCCGGCGTCGTTGAGCGCGAGGGTGGCAGCGCACATGGCATAGACGATGAACTCGTCCACCTTGCGCTGCTCCTTCGGCTCCATCCACTGGTCGGGATTGTAGGTGCCGTCGGTGCCGTCGCCGCGCGGAATGGTCGCCGCGATCTTGGCGGCGAGGTCCGATACGTCCAGATGCTCGATCTTCTTGACGCCGGTCTCGCCGGAAAGAAGCCGCCGCCAGGTGGGCTCGACGCCGCAGCCGAGCGGCGTCACCATGCCGAGGCCGGTGACGACAACACGTCTCATCTTCAGGACTCCAGATGGCCGGTCGCCCCGGGCCGCGCCGCGGCGCGGCCGCTCCGGCCCGGTGCGACAACGGCCGCGGGCGCCCGGCGCCGCGCGACCGTCGACTGTGCGGCAGGCAGGATCAAGCCGCGTTCTTTTTCCAGGAACTTGATGGCGTCGCCCACCGTCAGGATGGTCTCGGCCGCATCGTCCGGGATCTCGCAGTTGAAGGCCTCCTCGAAGGCCATCACGAGTTCCACGGTGTCGAGGCTGTCGGCGCCGAGATCGTCGATGAAGGACGCGTTCTCCGTGACCTTCTCGGGCTCCACGCCCAGATGTTCAGCGACAATCTTCTTCACCCGCTCGGCGATGTCACTCATCGATGCAACCCTCGTTGTTCGGATATCCGGTGCCGTTCGGCGGCTGATGGAGGGCATAATGCCTTTTTTCCGCCCTGCCCAGCCCCTTCGCATCGCCGGCCCCTTGCGGGCGGACGGTGTTGGGAAACTGCGCCCGCTGAACGGACGCGGCATGGCGAAAGGCCCCGACGGCTCCCCAGCCAGAAACGGCCCGGGCCAGAAAAGGCCTGGACCAGAGCCTTGACCCCTCCCGCCGTGCCGGACCGCTTCGCGCGGCCCGATCCGGGGCGCGCGGCCCGGCTCGTTCTTGTGGTGCGGCACCCGGCTTCTGTTCCCCTCTTGAGGGATCAAGAACCGGACGCCTCGGCGCTCGTTAACACACTCGCGCCGTCTTTGCCAGCAACGCGCCGCGACCGCAGGCCGGCCCCCGGCGCTGCGGCTCAGATCATCGCCATGCCGCCGTTCACGTGCAGCGTCTGGCCGGTAACGTACTGGGCCTCGTCGGAGGCGAGATAGACGCAGGCCGCCGCGATGTCCTCCGGGGTGCCGAGCTTGGCCGCCGGCACCGCCTTGAGGATGGTCTCGCGCTGCTTGTCGTTCAGCGCGTCGGTCATGGGCGTGGCGATGAAGCCGGGGGCGACGCAGTTCACCGTCACGCCGCGCGAGGCGACTTCCTGCGCCAGCGACTTGGACATGCCGATCATGCCCGCCTTGGCGGCGGCATAATTGCCCTGGCCCGCATTGCCGGTGACGCCGACGATGGAGGTGATCGAGATGATGCGGCCCGCGCGGCGGCGCATCATGGTGCGCACCGCGGCGCGCGAGAGCCGGAAGGCGGCGGTGAGGTTCACCGCGATCACCTGGTCCCACGCCTCGTCGCTAAGGCGCATGAAGATGTTGTCGCGCGTGATGCCGGCATTGTTGACGAGGATGTCGATATGGCCGCCCAGCGCCTCCTCGGCGGCGGGAATGAGCTTCTCCACCTCCTCGGCGTCGCCGAGATTGCAGGGCAGAACGTGGACGCGGCCGGACAGCTCGGCGGCGAGCGCCTCCAGCGCCTCGCGGCGGGTGCCGGAAACGGCGACGGTTGCGCCCTGCGCATGCAGCGCCTTGGCGATCGCGCCGCCGATGCCGCCAGTGGCGCCGGTGACGAGCGCGGTCTTGCCGGTAAGATCGAACATCTAGTTCCCCAGTCCTCTGTGTCGGCCGGCGTCGAGGCCGGTGGGTGCCGTTTGCGGCAGGAAAGGTTCTGCCTCTCCCGCCGCCGCCCCGCAAGCGGCACCGGGCATTTTACGGTTCAGGCCGCCGGCGCGGTGCGGGCGGCGATGAAGGCGGCGACGTCCTCGGGCGTGCCGACGGCGCTGGCGGCGATCGTCTTGTCGATGCGCTTGACGAGGCCGCACAGGACCTTGCCCGCGCCCACCTCGACCACCGCATTGATGCCGGCGCCCGCCATGTAGATCACGCTCTCGCGCCAGCGCACGGTGCCGGTCACCTGCTCCACCAGCAGGCGCAGGATCTCGGCCGGGTCGGAGACCGGGGAGGCGCGCACATTGGCGATCAGCGGCACCCGCGGCGTCATGATGGTGGAGCCGGACAGCGCCACCTCCATGGCCTCCGCGGCCGGACCCATGAGGCGGCAATGGAAGGGGGCGGACACCGGCAGCAGCACCGCCTTCATGGCCCCCTTCTCCTTGGCGATGACCATGGCGCGCTCAACCGCCGCGCGGTCGCCGGACACCACCACCTGCCCCGGGGCGTTGTCGTTGGCGGCCTCGCAGACGCCGTCCTGGGCCGCCTCGGCGGCCACCGCCACCGCCTGCTCGTAGTCGAGCCCGAGCAGCGCCGCCATGGCGCCCTCGCCGGGGGCCACCGCATCCTGCATGGCGCGGCCGCGGATCCGCAGCAGGCGCGCCGCCTCAGTGATGGTGAGCGCGCCGGCGGCGGCGAGCGCGGAATACTCGCCCAGCGAATGGCCGGCCACGAAGGCGGCATCGCGGGCGATGTCGAGCCCGGCCTCGGTCTCCAGCGCGCGCATGGCGGCAAGCGAGACCGCGAGCAGCGCCGGCTGGGCATTGGCGGTCAGGGTCAGCGTCTCGGCCGGCCCCTCCCACATGATGCGCGTGAGGTGCTCGCCCAGCGCGGCGTCCACCTCCTCGAAGACCGCCCGTGAGGCCGGGAAGGCGTCGGCGAGGGCCTTGCCCATGCCGACGGCCTGGCTGCCCTGGCCGGGGAAGATGAAGGCGGTGTGCGAGGATGCGCGGGACCCGCTGGACATGGGTCGTCCCTCCGGAGTGAAAATTGGGGAGGGGAGAGACACCGGGATTGTGGGCGAGTCAAGGCAACGGCATTGACCGGTCTGCGGCCGCGTTCACCATATCCTCATTTCCACCGACTAGCTTGACTGCACGGCACTTGTTCAGCAGAACCGGGCCGGATCGGCGACCCGGCTCGAATCCCAGCTGTTGGAATTGGCGACGATGACCCGTTGGACCCATGGCCTGGTGAATCGTCTGGTCATCCTGTGCGACGTCGTCATGGCGGCGCTGGCGGCCATCATCGCCCATCTGCGCTGGGAATTCCTGTCCTGGAGCCAGATGTTCATCCTCTGGGTGCTCGGCGCCTTCGTCTTCATCCAGATCCTGCAGATCGGCCGCGCCTACCGGGTCGAGCACTATGTGCGCCCGCTGCGGCAGGTCGGCCACCTGGTGGTGGCCGGGGTTCCGGCCGGGGCCATCGTCGCGGTCGCCTACTACGCCATCATCCCCAATGCCGACACCAGTCTGTGGGCGCTGCTCGGCTGGGGCGGGCTGACCGCCGTATGCCTGATCTTCGGGCGCCTCATTTTGGTGCGGCTCGGCATCTCGTTGGTGCGGCGCCACGAGGTGCTGCAGCGCGACGTGGTGCTGGTGGGTGACCGTGAGCGCTGCCGCGCTCTGGTCCGCAGGTATCAGGAGGATCACGCCATTGGCGGCCTCCTCGCCTTCGTCGGCATCTTCGACGACCAGCCCGGCCGGCCGGACGAGGCCGCGCCGCCGCCGGGCCTGCCGCCGGTGATGGGCGACCTTGGCGCGCTGCTGGAATATGCCAAGGACGCGTCCATCGACATGGTGGTGATCTGCAAGTCCTGGCGCGATCCGACCGCCATCAACGCCATCGCCGAGCAGATGTACCGCATCGCCGCCGACGTGGTGGTGGAGCTCGATCCCGACGAGTTCATGCTGAACTATGCCAACCTCACCGTGCTGGCCGGCGAGCCGGCGCTCATGGTGCAGCAGCAGCCGCTGAAGGGCTCGCTCGGCCTCCTGAAGTGGGTCGAGGATTACGTGGTGGCCACCATCGGCCTGATCCTCACGGCGCCGATCCTGCTCGCCGCGGCGGTCGCCATCAAGCTCGACAGCCCCGGACCGGTGCTGTTCCGCCAGCCGCGCCTCGGCCTGAACAACAAGGTCTTCCAGTGCTATAAGCTCAGGACCATGCAGGTGGACCCGGACGACGACGGCTCCAAGGGCACCACCCGCAACGATCCGCGCATCACCAAGGTGGGCGCCTTCCTGCGCTCCACCTCGATCGACGAACTGCCGCAGCTGCTCAACGTGCTGAGGGGCGAAATGTCGGTGGTGGGGCCGCGCCCGCACGTGCCCAACATGGAAGTCACCTCCAACGTGCGCTACGAGGCGATCCGCCAGTATGTGGCGCGCTACCGGATGAAGCCGGGCATCACTGGCTGGGCGCAGATCAACGGCATGCGAGGCGGCATCCATACCCTTGAAAAGGCCGAGCGCGGCGTCGAACTCGACCTCTTCTACATCGAGAACTGGTCCATATGGTTCGACATCCGGATCATGATCCTGACCATCACCAAGGGCATGGCAGGCTCCAACGTGTTCTGAGGGCGGTGATCGCGGCCGGCGCCATGGCGCTCTCGCTCGCCGCCGCGGGCATAGGCGCCGCGCGCGCCGAGGGCCGGCCCTTCCTCGCCTATCATGCCAGCTGGTACGAGGTGCGCACGGACGATCCGGCCCAAACCACCATCGCCCGCCTGCCGCCCTACATCACCCACCTCGCTCTGTCCTTCGCCCGGCCCGACCTGACCTATAAAGGCGGCCTCGACCTCGACGGCACCGGACTGCAATATCCCTATTCCGGCACCGTGCTGAAGGGCGCCATCGCCGCCCTTAAGGCGCGCGTTCCGCAGATGAAGGTGCTGGTCTCGGTCGGCGGCTGGAACTACCCGGCCTGGGACCGGTTCGATGCCGGCGCCCTCGCCCGCCTCGTGAAGGACCTCGGCGCCGACGGCGTCGACATGGACTATGAGACCCACCATCCCGACTGCCTGCGCACCCGCGCCGGGCGCGTGGCCTGCCCCGGCGATGCGCTGTCGATCCGCGTCGTGGAGGAGATCCGCCGCGCGCTGCCGCGGCCCTATGTGGTGAGCGTCGCCGGTTGGAGCGTCGGCGCCTACGGCGAGGGCGCGTTCGCCAATGCCCGGCCGCAGGGCGGCTATGCCGGCGTCACCCTGGCGCTGCTGCGGGCGCCGGTGGCGCGGGAGATCGACCTCGTCTCCATCATGTCCTATGACGCCGGCCCCGCCTTCCGGCCGGATGAGGCGTTCCGCGCCTATCGCGTGCACTGGAAGGGACCGCTGGCGCTGGGCGTCCAGGTGCTGCCGGGCACCAGCGGCGGCCCGCGCTTCACCCTCGATTATACCGCCCGCACCCTCGCCCGCGTCATGGGCGACCCGCTGGCCGGCGCCATGCTCTATGCGCTGCGCCTGGAGCCGGAGGGCGTCACCAGCCCCGACAATCCCGACTACCGCTCGCTTTCGGTGGCAATCTGCGTCACGCTGGGCCTCGGGGACTGCACGGCGCGCATGCCGTGAACTGCCGTAGTATCTTATTGTATTATCGGCGTTTTCGGCTCATGATGATGGCTCTCTTGGGCTCGCCGGATCTTGCCGCGTCGAAGCCGGGCTCCGGGGGGCGGGCCGTCCGGCTGTCGGACCGGCGGGTTCCCCATCGCGTTCCTGCGCTCACAGCGAGTCATTCCGTGCTTCAAACCGTCCGCGCGGCTGCAGAGGCCCGCATGCCCGGAGCCTTCGCCCGGCTCTGCCCGATCTTCGACCGTCTGGCTGCCCGCCACCCGCACCACGAGGTGCACCTGCTGCCGCTGCTCGCGTCGCCCGGCGAGATCGCCTGCGATGTCGGCGCGAACCGCGGGCTGTTCACCTACTGGCTGCTGCGCAACGGCAGCCGGGTCGTGGCCTTCGAGCCCAACCCGCACATGGTGCGGGTACTGGAGCGGCGCTTCTCGCAATATGGCCGCGGCGACCGGCTCCAGATCGTGGCCGCCGCGCTCGGCGACGCGGAAGGCAGCGCCACGCTCCACATCCCGCTCGGCTTCTCGCCGCTGGCGGCGCTCGACGGCGAGCACGCCGCGCAGCAGGGGGTGACCCTGGAGCGGGTCCAGGTGGCGCTGCATCGCCTCGACGACTGCGTCGCGGGCAACGTCGCGTTCCTGAAGCTGGACGCGGAGGGCTACGAACTGAAGATCCTCGCCGGCGCCCTTGAGATGCTCGGCCGCGCGCAGCCCACCATCCTGGTGGAGGCCGAGGAGCGGCATCGCGCGGGCGCCGTCGCCTCGCTGCGCAACCTGCTGGAGCCCATGGGCTATCGCGGCTTCTTCCGGCAGGGGGCAGGGATGGCGCCGATCGCCGCCTTCGATCCGGCACGCCACCAGGCCCGCGATGCGCTCAATGCCGAAGGCACGCGGGTGCTGCCGGGGCGCATCTATGTGAACAATTTCATCTTCGCCGCGCGGCCGCAGGTGGTCGCGGGGCTCGAGGCGATGGCGGCCTGATCCCCGACACCGCCGGCTTCCGGCCGGCGCTGCGGGTCCGCCATTTCCCGCTCAGGCGCGCGAGGGGTGGCGGGCGACGATGTTGCAGAACTCGGTCGGGCGCTCGGCGAGCGCGGTCAGCGTGCCGTCGTGGCTCACCTGGTGGAAGGTATAGCCGAGCGCCTTCAGCGCGTTCCACGCCGCCGCCGGATCGCCGCCGGCCTTGAACAAGGTCGGGCAGTTCATCTCGAAGATCACGGTCGGGTGGTAGGTGGCGAGCGTATGCTGGCCGCCCGCGATCACCATGCCCTCGGCGCCTTCCACGTCGATCTTGATGCAGTCCACCCGGTCCACCCCGGCGTCGCGCACCACGGCGTCGAGCGTGGTCATCGCCACCTGCTCGCTGCCGGCGTCCGATCCGTCCGAGATGAGCGAGAACGACTGCGGATCGTCGCCCACCGGATTGTGGTGGAGCGCCGCCGTGCCCTCCTTGTCCGCCAGCGCCTTGGGCACCACGGTCACATTGGTGAAGCCGTTGAGCGCGATGTTGCCGAGCAGTTGCGCCCGCGCCGCCTCGCCGGGCTCGACCGCGATCACCTTCGCCGCCTTGGGCGCTACCTTCACCGTGAACAGGCCGATATTGGCGCCCACGTCCACGAACACGTCGCCGGCGCCGACGAAGTTCTGGATCGTGTGCAGCTCCGGCTCCATGGCGTCGCGCAGCAGGAAGGTGGACAGGGTGGTGTAGCGGAAGTCCGCCGGCACCTGCACCTTCGGCCCGCCGGGGATCAGCTCGAATGGCGCCAGCGTGCCGGTCGGCACGGCGACGGCAAGCTTCGCGGCGCGGGCGAGCACCGTGAGCGGGGCCTCCCGGAAGCCCGGCTCGTTGAACAGCTTCTGCACCCGTCTCAGCATGTGGGCCCCCGTGTCCGCTCGCGGCGTCAAGACTTCGGTGAACGGAGCGCGTAGCCCCGCGGGATCGGCATGCGCCGGTCCCTGGAATGGTCGAGATAGACGGCGATCGCCATGATCACCCCCAGCTCCCCCGGCGTGAAGACGAGGGAATACACTGAAGATGAGACGATCATGAAGAGTACGTAGTCCGACAGCGCCTCCGAGAAGGGCGTGCGGGTCCGCGCGGCCGCCCTCAGGGTGACGAAATACCCCCACCCATAGACCGCCGCGATCAGCACGGCGCCGAGGAGGCCGTATTCAAACACCACGCCGACCCAGCCGAGATCGGCAATGTAGAACTGGTTGTTGCCGAAGATGTCCGCAAGGGTGACGGCGCCGAAGCGCGTCGTCGCGCCGACGCCGAGCAGCCAGCGCCAGGCGTCGTCGCCGAGGAAGCCGGTGGCGAGCGCGAACGAGGTGTTGCGCACCGACAACGAGGAGCCGAAGGCCTCGCCCCCGTCCGCGCCGAGCTTCCAGAACAGCAGCGCCACCGCCACCGGCAGGCCCAAGAGGCCGAGCCCCAGCATCAGCCGGCGCGGCACCCGCGGCATGCTGGCGAGCGCGCCGAATCCACACACCAGGAACGCCGCGGCGATGGAGGTGCGCTGCTTGTAGATGGACAAAAGCAGGATGAACGCCACCACCAGGCCCAGCGCCGGCCAGAGGCTGGGGCTGCGCATGAACCGGCGCACCAGATAGAACATGGCGAGGAAGCCGAAGAACAGCGGCATGTAGATGCGGTAGCCGCGCTCGATCTCGTACAGCAGCAGCTTTCCCTCGGCCGGATCGCTCGTGTACCAGCGGGTCGGAATGGTGAACCACAGCACCACCATCAGCACGAAGGTGCCGAACCCCAAGGCCAGGCACGCCCCGCGCAGCCGCTCGTCCGGCGGCGCCAGCCAGTAGAGCATGGCGGACAGGCCGAAATAGAAGCTGAACGGCCAGATCTTCACCGTGGTGGTGATGGCATCGAGGAAGCCGTTGCCGAGCTGCACCATGGAGATCAGCGGCGTGAAGCCGATCGTGTAGGCGAACAGCACCAGATAGACGTGCTTGGCCGGCAAATGCATGCGCGTCACGGCATAGAGCGTGAGCGGCAGGGTGATGAGGGGCCACGCCTTGGACAGCAGATAAGGCGGCGGCAACTCGTTGAGATAATAGAAGGTCTGGGCGAACAGCGGCAGAGTGGATACCAGCACGGTCCAGCCGAACAGGCGCGGCAGCAGGTCGCGCCCGGGCGCGCCAGCGGCGCACCCACGCTGCGGCGCAGCGGCATCACCACCCGCCGGCGCGGACGATGGGTGACGACGCCGCTCACGGCGTCCCGCCGCCGGCATCCTGCCGCTTCGGCGCCATGCCGTAGGCCGCAGGATCGAGCCGCGCCTTCGCCACCATCCACAGCACCGGCAGGGAATCCACGAACACCCTTCGGGCGTGGCCCTTGGGGTTGAGCAGCAGCCGGTGCAGCCATTCCAGGCCGTTGCGGCGGTAGACGTCCGGCGCGCGCTCGACGATGCCGGTGACGAAATTGAGCGAGGAGCCGACGCACAGGCCGGTTCCCACCGCGCCGCCGCGGCCCGCCACCATGCGGGCGAGATATTCCGAGGGCGGCGCCCCCACCACGAAGAACACGTAGCGCGCCGGATGGGCGACGACGAAGTCGACGCAGGCTTCCACCTCCTCCGGGCGGTTGATGAAGCCCATGGAGGGGATGTGCAGGTTGACCGCGCCGAGCCGATACTGCTCCAGCAGGCGGCGGCGCATCTCCTCGCTGCCACCGATCACGGTGAGGGTGTCGCCGGCCGGATGCAGTGGGCGAACAGATAGGTGGTCAGATCGCTGCCGGCGGCCTGCGGAATGTCGAGGCCGAACACCAGCTTGGCGAGGCGCCGCGGCGTTGCCCCGTCGAGCAGGCGCAGCCAGGCGTGGGCATAGGCGTCGGCGAAGCGCGCATCCTTCAGTTCGCCGAGCCGCGTGAAATGGGCGGCGTTGGGCGTCACCACATAGGCGAACGGCGCGCCGGGGGGCCGCGCCGCGATCCGCTCCGCCGCCTCCTTCACGTCGAGGGCGGTGATCTCGACGCCCAGGAACGGCACCCGGCGGATGGCCGGGGCGGGCGCGTTGCCGATCTCAGTGTCCATGGGCCGACCTTTCTGGCCGCCTGGCGCGCCGCGCCGCTGAGGGTCCGGAACGCCGCCGGCCGGTCATGGGATGATGCTGCCGGAATTGGTCGAGTAGCTGCCGATGGTGTAGCTGAAGGTCCGCTGGAACGGCACCACCTTGTTGATGAACTGGTCGATCCACAGATTGACCTCGGCGATGGAGCTGCGCGGCACGTAGATGATGTCGCCGGACATCAGCGGCACGTCGTCCGGGAAGCCGGTCTGGATCAGGTCGCGCACATTGATGAGCCGCAGCATGGGCTCGTTGTTGGGTCCGCGGCGGATCAGCGCCACCTGGCCGGCGCGCGCCTCCTCGGTGAAGCCGCCGGCGAGCAGGATGCCCTGGAGCACCCCGGTACTGGTGTCGGGCAGCTTGAAGGCGCCCTGGTTGGCCACCATGCCGCCCACATAGACGCGGGCCGCGGCCGCTTCCTCCAGCGAGATGACCACCTTCTGCGGGGCCAGCTCCTTGCGCGAGGCCCGGCTGACCGCCTCCTGCGCGCCGGCCAGCGTCATGCCCTCCACCCGCATCTGGCCCACGGCGCGCGGCGCCATGGTGCCGTCGGGGGAGACGGTCAGCTCCTCGTCCATCTCGCGGGTGATGAAATACTTGATCTTCACCTTGTCCCCCGGACCCAGCCGATAGACCGGCATGGCATTGGTCCAGGGCTTGAAGCGGTCGGCATTGATCTCGGTGAAACGCAGTTCGTGCCCGGTGGTGAAGGGCGCGGTGCCGGTGTCGCTGCTGGACGTCGTGGTGCAGCCGGCGAGGGCGGCGCCGAGGACGAGGAGAAGCGCCGGCGCCAGAACCGCTCCACGCGCGTCCCGCCGCCGGTCCGCGCGCG
>NZ_JBNFNU010000092.1:0-12587 GCF_057364445.1 Xanthobacter sp. BG11Y11_SDJG | reverse complement strand
GCGGGGTGCCCCCGCTCAGCAGCCTTCGCCTGCGCCCAAGCGGTTTCACGTGGCCCATCTTTGCGGCCGGCGCGCGCCCCGTCCTTGCCGTAGAGGTGCAGGCGCGCGCCCGGCTCGGCGAGGATCGTCTGCCAGGCGTGCACGTCCTCGCCGATCAGGTTCGTCATCTGCGTCGGGCCGCGCCGGGCCGGATCGCCGAGCGGCCAGCCGGCGATGGCGCGCACGTGCTGCTCGAACTGGCAGGTGGAGGCGCCGTCCTGCGTCCAGTGGCCGCTGTTGTGGACCCGCGGGGCGATCTCGTTCACCAGCACGCGCTCGGCGGCGCCGCGCCCCACCAGGAACAGCTCCACCGCGAACACGCCCACATAATCGAGCGCTCCCGAGATGGCGCAGGCGATGGCGCGCGCCGCCCGCTCGGTCTCATGGCTTACCCCGGCGGGGACGGTGGAGGTGTGCAGGATGTGCTCGCGGTGGACGTTGCGCGTCACGTCATAGGCGGCGAAGGCGTCGTCCGCGCGCCGCGCGGCGACGATGGAGACCTCCGCCTCGAACGGCACGAAGCCCTCCAGGATCGCCGGCTGGCGGCCAAGCGCGTGCCAGGCCGCGGTGAGATCCTCGCCAGGGCGGATGATGACCTGACCCTTGCCGTCATAGCCGAAGCGTCGCGTCTTGAGCACCGCCGGCAGACCGATCTCGGCCACCGCCGCCTCCAGCGAGGCGAGGTCGTCCACGGGCGCGAACGGGGCAGTCTCGATGCCGAGCGCACGCACGAAGCGCTTCTCGGCGAGCCGGTCCTGGGTGGTGGCGAGCGCCGTCGCGCCGGGTGCCAGCGGCTTGCGGGCGGCGAGGAATTCCGCGGTCGCCAGCGGCACGTTCTCGAACTCGTAGGTGACCACGTCCACCTGGCGCGCGAACGCCTCCAGCGCGGCGAAGTCGTCATAGGCGGCGCAGATGTGGCCGGCGCTGACCTGGAAGGCCGGGCTGTCCTTGTCCGGGCACAGGATGAAGCTCTTCAGCCCGAGCCGCGCGGCGGCGAGCGCGATCATGCGCCCCAATTGGCCGCCGCCAAGAATGCCGATGGTATCGCCCGGCGCCAGCATGGCTCAGACCGGCCGCTCCGCCACCTGCGCCGTGCGCGCGGCGCGGAAGTCCTTGAGCCGCTGGGCAAGACCGGCGTCGCCGAGGGCGAGCACGGCGGCGGCGAGCAGCGCCGCATTGGTGGCGCCGGCTCGGCCGATGGCAAGCGTGCCGACGGGGATGCCGGCTGGCATCTGGACGATGGAATAGAGGCTGTCGAGGCCGCTCATGGCCTTCGATTCCACCGGCACGCCGAACACCGGCAGGGTGGTGAGCGATGCGACCATGCCCGGCAGGTGGGCGGCGCCGCCGGCGCCGGCGATCACCACCTGGAAGCCCTCCGCCTCGGCGCCCTTGGCGAAGGCATACATGCGGTCCGGGGTGCGGTGGGCGGAGACGATGCGCACCTCGTGCGGGATCGCGAGCGCCGCCAGCGTCTCCGCTGCGTGGCGCATGGTGTCCCAATCGGACTGGCTGCCCATGATGACGGCCACACGCGGCGCGCTCATCCCTTCCGACCCCTCGGGAAAAAGGAAAGCGCGGCTTTATAGGAATGCGGCAGGCGGGGCAAGGGGCGGACGGCGCGCCGGGCGTTAAGACCGGTGGGCGCGTCGATCGAAACAGGCGGGGCGCGGGCACATTCTGAAATTGATTCAACAAATATTGCTATCTATGCGTGTGTCATCTAGCATCCCGCTCCAACGGGTGAAGACCACATGGGACGGGATGCTTCGACGATGACGCGCTGGCGGCTCCTCGGCCTGATGGTGATGGTCGCAGCCCTCGCCTCCTCGAGCGCGCGGGCGCAGGTGCCGCCGCACCAGCCCGGCACCATCTGCTTCACCCCCTATTTCTGGTGCTGGGCCCAGCCGCCCGGCCCCCCCGGCGCCTATTGCGGCTGTCCGGGACCCTATGGCTGGGTGCAGGGGATTTTAGGGTGAAGCGAGTCCGCTGATCATCGAGGATCGAGGGATGCCATGGGCAACGGCACGGATCAGCTGTTGGCGGATGCGGACCTCGTGCTGGAGGCGGCGTCCTGTCTCGGGCGTCTGGATCGGTCCCGCGATCTCGGCGAGCGGCTCGCCCGCGTGAGGGCGGCGGTGGATGCCGGCACCGCGCCGGACCCGAAGGCCATCGGTGACCTGCGCCTCGCCCTCAACGATGCGGTCGCCGGGCTCGCCCCGGTGACGCTTGGCGACCTGCGGACGGGCTGGCGGCCATTTCGCAGGACGCGCGGGCACCAGTTCCGGCTCACGGCGATCGCCGTGCTTTGCCTCCTCATCGTGTTCACGACGGCAAAGATCACCATCGAATACGAGCGCACCAGCACCCTGTTCGCCACCACCAAGGCGCTGCATGCCTCGCGGCCTGACGAACTGGCGGCGAAGCTCTATTTCCTGCTGAAGAAGAACGGCTTCGACGCGCTTACGGCACCCAGCAACGAGAAGCTCTACGATCAGTTGATCACCCAGGTCGCCGACCTGCGCCAGATCGGCAGGAGCATGGGCTCCTACAGCCAGGTGGAACAGCAGGTCGTGGACGGCGATCCGTTTTCGGTCGTGAAGAGCTTCAGGTCGGCGATCTCTGGCATTTTTGCGCCCGAGCAGAGTGGGGGCAGCGCCACTGTCAGCCCGCCGCTGGGGACGATGGCGATCGCCAACGCGTCGGCAGAAAGCGCCAGACTGCATTTCAACGAAGTTCAGCAGCGCTATCGCCCCGACCTGGCGGCCGGGCGAGGAGATATCGGCGCCTCCAGCCAGCCGGACACGGCGCAGCGTGGGAGGCCGCTCATCGAGGGCATCCCGGAAATCGAGCGGCTTTGCGCCTCCCAGGAAGAAAAGAAGCGGATTTCCTGCGCGATCGGCGACCATCTGACCGAAATCAGGCAGCTCATGGTGGCCCTCAATATCGGTCCGACCATCCTGAACGTGCAGGAATACACGGCCAAGATGATCTCCCAGAAGTCGACGATCGACCTCTACGGGCGATGGCTTCTGCCGGCGCTCTACGGAATGATCGGCTCCATGCTGTTCATCCTGCGGCGCTACCTGGACGCCGCGAGCCCGGATCCCTCGGTCCTGGATTTTCTCTATCGCATCACGCTCGGCGGCTTCGCCGGCATCATCGCCGCCTGGCTGTGGACGCCGGCCTCGACCGACCTCAACCTGCCCACCATCACCTCCGCCGGCGCGTTCGGCATCGCCTTCCTGGTGGGCTTCTCCACCGACGTGCTGTTCGGCGCGCTGGAGCGGCTGTCGAAGCTCGCCAGCGACGCCATGGGCAACCACCCGGCGGCGGCGCGGCGGCCTGAGCGGGGCGGCGCCTCACCGCCAGCGGCGGTGCAGCCATAGCCACTGGGCGGGGTGCTCGCGCACCCAGCCCTCGATCACGTCATTGATGGCCTGCATGGCGCCCTCGACGTCGACCTTGCCCTCGGCGTCGCGCGGCATCACCACCTCCTCGGTGAACTCCACGCGGAACCGCCCCTTGGGCAGGCGCACCACGCGCCAGCCATAGACCGGGCAGTCGAAGTGCCGCGCCAGCTTGGCTAGCGTCGGGTTGGTGGCGGTGGGGCGGCCGAAGAACTTCACCTTCGGCCCGCCGGTCCAGTACTGGTCCACCAGCATGCCGATATGCTGGCCCTGGCCCAGCCGGCGGATCAATTCGCGCGCCGCGTCGCGGTCGGTGCGGATGAGATCGGGCATGGTGCCCTTGCGCATCTCCTCGATCAGCTGCGCGGCCTTCTTGTTGTTCGGCTCGCGGTAGATCACCGCGTCGAGGATATCCATCTCGGCGCCGGCAATGGCGCACATCTCCCAGTTTCCGGTATGGGCGGAGAAGAACAGCGCCGTCCTGCCGTCGCGCACCTGGTTCGAGAAGTCGGTCTTGCCGATCTCGATGCGGCCCCTCTTGCCGGGATTGCCGGGGTCGTAGTCCCAGATGTGGTCGAGGTGCGCGAACTCGGCACACAGGCGGCCGAGATTGGCCCACACCTCGCGCACCAGCTTCTCGATCTCCTGCGGCGACTTCTCGGGGAAGGCGGCCTTGAGGTTGGCGCGCGCCACCTTGGTGAGCGGCCACAGGGGGACCGAACAGGCGCGCCCAGAAGGCCATGCCGGCGGAGGACACCTCCAGCGGCCATAGCCTGAGCCACCACAGCGAGCCGCGCACATAGCCGCCCAGAATGGCGCCGGTGACCGGCGCCATCCGCTTGATCGCGCGGTGCCGGAACTGCTTCCAGCGCTGCTTGAACCTGCTCAAGTCCATCCGCCTTCAGAACGCGACCAGGATCTTGCCGAACACGCGCCGGCTCTCCAGGCGCTCCAGGCCCTCGTTGAAGCGCTCGAGCGGCACCACGGTGTCGATCACCGGGCGGATGCCGCGGCCCATCTTCTCAAGGCCGTTGGAGACGTTGCGGATGGTGGCGCCGAACGAGCCGTAGATCTTGTACTGGCGCTGGAACAGCTGCATCAGGTTCATCTGCACGCTCACGCCGGAGGTGGAGCCGCAGGTCACGAGCCGCGCGCCCGGCCGCATGGAGAGCAGCGAGCCGTTCCAGGTCTCGGCGCCCACATGCTCGAACACCACGTCGACGCCGACCTTCTTGGTGATCTTGCGCACCTCGTGCTCGAAGCGGTCGCGCCGGTAGTTGATGACGTGGTCGGCGCCGAGCGCCAGCGCCTTGGCCCCCTTCTCGTCGTCGCCCACCGTGGTGATGACGGTGGCGCCCACGTCCTTCGCAAGCCGGATGGCGGCGGAGCCGATGCCCGAGCCGCCGGCATGCACCAGCACCGTCTCGCCGGCCTCGAGCCGGGCATTGTCGAACAGCATGTGCTCGACCGTGGAGAAGGTGATGCCGGCGCAGGCCGCGTCCTCGAACGGCACCCCCTGCGGCGCGGGAATCGCGAGGCGCTCCGGCAGGTTGATGAGGTCGCGGGCGAAGCCGTCGATGTGGAAGCCCAGCACGCCGCCCACATTCTCGCAGAGGTTGTCGCGGCCGGCGAGGCAGTGGCGGCAGTGGCCGCAGGTCATGGCGCCGTACATGGCGACCGTCTGGCCGACCTTCAGCCCGCGCACGTCGGCGCCCACCGCGACGATCTCGCCCGCGGCCTCCGCGCCCACCACGAGCGGCATCTTGCGCTTGGCGAACGCCATGCCGCGCCAGCCCCACACGTCGATATGGTTGAGCGCCAGCGCCTTCACCCGGATCTGCACCTCGCCGGCGCCGGGGGCGTCGGGCTCGGGCAGGTCGACGATTTCGAGCTTGCGGTCGGAGACGAGCTGGAGGGCGCGCATTCTTGTTCTCTGGTCGGTTCTTTTTCAGCGATGGACGGCGCAGGGCGCGCCGACCGGGTCCGTCGCCGGGACGGACCGGTCATATAGCCCGCGCCGGGGGAGAAGCGGAAGGCCACCACCTGCGGGAGAGGATCGCGTCCTCCCGCCCTTGATACGGCGCGGAGGCGGAGGCGGATGGGGCCGCCTCAGGCCGGCTCCGCCGCCAGCACCAGGCAGACGTTCTGCCCGCCGAAGCCGAACGAGTTGGAGATCGCGCGGCGCACGGTCGCATCACGGGCCACGTTCGGCACCACGTCGAGCGGGATCGCCGGATCCGGCAGGTGGTAGTTGATGGTCGGCGGGATGCGGCCGTTGGCGATGGTGAGCAGCGACACCGCCGCCTCGATCGCCCCCGCCGCGGTCAGCGTGTGGCCGATCATGGACTTGTTGGACGAGATCGGGATGCCGGCGAGCTTCTCCTCGCCGAACACGCCCTTCAGGCCGACATATTCCATCTTGTCGTTCTCGGGCGTCGAGGTGCCGTGGGCATTGATGTAGTCCACGTCGTCCGGCGTGATGCCGGCATCCGCCAGGGCGTTCTTCATGCAGCCGACGATGGGGCGGCCGTCCGGCGAGGAGCGGGTGCGGTGGAAATTGTCGGCCATCTCGCCGCAGCCCTCCAGCACGCCGAGGATGGTCGCGCCGCGCGCGACCGCATGGGCATAGCTCTCCAGCACCAGCGCCGCGGCGCCCTCGGCCATGACGAAGCCGTCGCGGTTCTTGGCGAACGGGCGCGCCGCCGCCTCGGGCTTGTCGTTGGCGGTGGTGAGCGCCGAGAGCAGCGAGAAGCGGATCAGCGCCTCGGGATGCACCGAGCCGTCGGTGCCGAGCGACAAGGCGACGTCGGTCTCGCCGCGCCGGATCGCCTCGACGCCGAGCTGGATCGCGGTGGCCCCCGACGCGCAGGCGGTGGAGAGGGAGATCGGCTGGCCGCGGGTGCCGAAGCGGTCGGCGAGCCGGTCGGCCACCGAGCCGAACATGAAGCGCTCGTGCCACGGGCGGAACTTGCCGGAGGCGGCGGAGCCGAGCAGATCCCGATAGGTCAGGGGGTATTTGCCCACCGCCTCGCCCAGCTCGCGGCGCTCGGGCCATTCCAGCTCCACCGGCGGAACGGCGGCGAACAGCGGGCCGGGGAAGTCGCCCTTGGCGCCGATGCCGGCCTCGGCGATGGCCTCCTCCACCGCCAGGGTGGCGAGCTTCTCGGACAGGTCCGGCGCCGGCACGCGGCCCTCGAACAGGAAGTCCACCGTGCCGGCGATGGTGGTGCGCATGCCCTCGATGGGGAAGCGGGTGATGGTGTGGATGCCCGACTCGCCCGCGGTCAGGCGACGCCAATTGTCGTCCTTGCCCCGGCCGAGCGAGGTGACGATGCCGATGCCGGTGACGACCACCACCGGCCGTCCATGCTTGTCCAGATGCGCCTGCGTCATGCCGCGGCTCCCATTGATGAGGCGCGCTTGCCCGAGGCGCCGAAGTCTCTTGCGTGACCACCGTCGCGCCCCCAGCGGGCGCCGCAGCCGGCGTCAGTCCGGCGGAAAATAAGCCGAAGCCGGCCCGCGGGTAAATGCGGCCCGGCCTTCGTTACTTTGCTACCGTCTTTGGCTTGACCGGCGGCCTACTCCATCTTCTCGTTGGGGTATACGCCGAAGAGCAGGGTCTGCGCCACATAGCCGTCGAAGCTGTCGCCGGAAATGCGGCAGAACTTGCCGTCGCAGGCCTTCACCACGCCGAGCACGCCGGGTTCCAGCTTCGCCACCACGGCGGCGTCAGGGCTCGGCCCGTTCCGCAGCGGCACCGTCTCGCCCTTTTGCCAGGGCGCGACCAAAGCGGTGCGGCGCATCGACAGCAGGGAATGATAGACCCATCCCTCGGCGCCGTCCGCGTCGCGGATGCGGCGCCAGGTCTCGAACTCGGCGGTCACCTCCACCGGCAGCCCGGCCCGGTGGAACACCCAGGCCACGTCGTGGTCCTTGTTCGGGCCGTTGCGCACGTTGACGGTGTCGGCCTTGAGCGAGGAGAAGCGCGGCACCGGCAGCCCCGAGGTTCCGTCCTGCGCGGCCTTCGCCGGCGCCAGGGCGCAAAGCCCCGTGACGAAGAGCGCGCTCACCAGGAAGCTCTTCATGCAATGACGGATCGGTAAAGGCATGATGGCATCGTCCTTTCGCATCGCGGGAGGGGTGCGCCTTGGAGGTGCGCCGCGCGGGCGCGCGCGTCAAGGGCTGCGGCTCCCACGCGCCTTGTGTTTCGCCGCCTGTCTGATAGACGGGACCACAAGGGTTAAGAAATGGGGAATGGGGAAGTGCCCATGGTGCGTCGCAAGCCGCTGGTGGTCGTCACGCGCAAGCTGCCGGAAACGGTGGAGACGCGCATGCGCGAGCTGTTCGACGTGCGCCTCAACGAGGACGACACGCCGATGGAGCATGCCGCCCTGGTGGAGGCGGTGAAGACCGCCGATGTGCTGGTTCCCACCGTGACCGACCGCATCGACACCTCGGTTCTCTCCCATGCGGGGGAGAACCTGCGGCTGATCGCCTCCTTCTCCAACGGCGTCGACCACATCGACGTGGCGAGCGCGCTCACCCGCGGCATCACCGTCACCAACACGCCCGGCGTCCTCACCGAGGACACCGCCGACATGACCATGGCGCTGATCCTCGCGGTGCCGCGCCGGCTCGCCGAGGGCGCGCAGGTGATGATCTCCGAGAAGGAGGAATGGCCCGGCTGGTCGCCCACGTGGATGCTCGGCCGCCGCATCTGGGGCAAGCGCCTCGGCATCATCGGCATGGGCCGCATCGGCCAGGCGGTGGCGCGGCGCGCCAAGTCCTTCGGCCTGCAGATCCACTACCACAACCGCCGCCGCCTGCCGGTGGCGATCGAGGAGATGCTGGACGCCACCTACTGGGAGAGCCTCGACCAGATGCTGGCGCGCATGGACATCATCTCCGTGAACTGCCCGCACACCCCGGCGACCTACCATCTGCTCTCCGCGCGCCGCCTCAAGCTGCTGAAGCCGCACGCTTACGTGGTGAACACGGCGCGCGGCGAGGTGATCGACGAGAACGCCCTCACCCGCCTCATCGAGGCCGGGGAGATCGCCGGCGCCGGCCTCGACGTGTTCGAGCACGAGCCGGCGGTGAACCCGAAGCTCATCCGCCTCGCCCGCCAGGGCAAGGTGGTGCTGCTGCCGCATCTCGGCTCCGCCACCCTCGAAGGCCGCGTGGACATGGGCGAGAAGGTGATCGTCAACATCAAGACCTTCATGGACGGCCACCGGCCGCCCGACCGCGTGCTGCCGGCGATGCTGTGAGGGGCTGACGGCCGCGATTGGTTTTGCGTACGCCTTTGCTAGGACGATGGAGCTAAAGGATGACAGACACCTCGCGTTTTGAGCAGGTGATTCAGATTCTTTGCCCAGATCACGTCTCTGCCCGAAGAAAGATAAAATCTCAAAATACTCGATTCGCTCATTACACAAGCGCGTCTGTTGCTATGAGCATTTTGAAGAATCCTTACATCTGGATGCGCAATGCAATTACCATGAATGATTTTATGGAAATTCAGCATGGAAAAGACTGCCTATTATCTGCATATACATCAGAGGAATGCGGCGGGAAGCTGAAACAGATATTAAATAAAATTGATTCGAAAATCATTCAGAAATTAGAAGATCAACTAGATGGATGGATTCCACATATTGAACGCGATACATATTTAATATCTATATCCGAACACTTAGATAGCGAAGATCAGTATGGCCGATTATCGATGTGGAGAGCATACGGTCAAGGAACAGGAGTTGCATTGATACTTAACAACACACCGTTTATGCCAGATACTGATAAGCTTGGCGCATTTTCTGCCCCGGTTAGATATTTAACAAAGAAAATCTATTATGATAACATGGTAAAGATGATTTCTTCGATTGAAGATAATATTGATCTTATCCGCTCAATTGATAAAGATCATTTGTCGAACATTTTATTCAAGATTTTTATAAATGATATTTTATGTTTAAAACATCCTGGATTTTCTGAAGAACGCGAATGGCGGATATATTACTCTCCGAACATGTATAAATCTAGTGCAATAAATGATGAAATAGTTTCAATAAATGGCGTCCCTCAGAAAATATACAAATTCCACTTATTCACGATCCAGAAAAGGACTTTTTTGGTGCTGACCCAAAAATCTTATTGAAAGAATTATCATTGGACCATCTGAATATCCATTAACTATGCATCAGGCATTTAGTACGCTAATGCGCCAAATCGGTATCGATGACCCAGAATCAAGAATATTTGTTTCTGATATTCCGCTCAGAACATAAACACCTGAGGCCGCCTTCTTATGCCCCGAAAGATCGGTGATGCGCACCGTCTCTCCGGCCAGCGGGCTTCCTGGTCCCAGGCGTAGCTCAGCGTCTCGAAGCGCATCGAGCGGGCGTCGATCATCAAAAGGCGGCCCACCAGAGCCTCCCCGAGCCCGACGATGGCGCGGATCGCCTCCAGCGCGGCACTGAAGCCGGCGATGCCGGCCAGCGCTCGGGCACACGCTCGCCTCGGCGCCGAGCGCCCGCCGGGGACCGGTGCAGCGACGGGCCAGCGGCCCCGGACCGAGGCGGATTGCCCGCACGGTCGTGATGCCGCGAGACAGGGCCGGCCCTGACGGCGTTGCCCGGACCGGCACCAAGCTGCGCGCCACGAACGGCAAAGAATGCCTCCCGCAGGGGCTTCGGACAATCCTGTCGTTCAGGCACCGGGCTGGCCGGGGGAGAAACGTCACAGACCGCGCGCGTGCGTCATCGCACGCCGGAAACCCGGCCCCGCGGCCGCAATGTGCGGCGCGGCGGGCAGCCTCACTCCTCGTCGTCGTCCTCGCCCTTCCTGGAGCCGCCGAGCTTGGCGAACACGGTCTCCAGGTCGAGCGATTCGCGCCCCTTGCCGCGCGGCTCCTCGGCCTCCTCGTGGGCGGTGGTGACGTCGGCGGGCAGCAGGGTCGCGCCGCGCTCCTCGGCGGGAGCGGCGGGGCGGTCCTTGGCGGCCTTCTGGACCTCCATGTCGAGGTCGATCTGGCTGCATAGGCCGAGCGTCACCGGGTCCATCGGCTGGAGCTGCGCCGAATTCCAGTGGGTGCGCTCCTTGATGGACTGGATCGTCGCCTTGGTGGTGCCCACCAGGCGGATGATCTGCGCGTCCTTCAGCTCGGCGTGGTTGCGCAGCAACCAGAGGATGGCGTTGGGCCGGTCGTGGCGACGCGAGACCGGGGTGTAGCGCGGGCCGCGGCGCTTCTTCTGCTCCGGCAGGCGCACCTTCGACTCCAGCAGCTTCAGCCGGCGGTTCGGGTCCTTCTCGGCGAGCGCGATCTCCTCGCGCGAGAGCTGGCCGGTGGAGATGGGGTCGAGCCCCTTGATGCCCTGGGCCACCTCGCCGTCGGCGATGCCCTTCACCTCCAGCGGGTGAAGCTTGCAGAAATCGCCGATCTGCTCGAAGGAGAGCGCCGTGTTGTCCACCAGCCAGACGGCGGTGGCCTTGGGCATCAGCGGAACGTTGGTCGACATGGCGGCCTCGGATGTCTTTGCGCTCGGCGCGGTGTTCGGGTTCGTGCTGCGCGGGCTCGGGATACGGGGGCTCTGCGGCACGCCCTCCCCTGGGGCGGACCACGGCACCAATCGCGATGTCCGGGATGCCCACAACATAGGCGGACGGCGCGCCAGTTGCAATTCCCCACCGGGCCGCCCGGCGCGCGCAGCGTTCACGAACGGTAAAATGGCCCGGCCGCGCCGCCTGCGCGCTTGACACGCCGCGCGGGAGCATCCCATCTCCGGTGCGTTGCGCGGGCTGTTCCGGCCCCCGCCACCGACGGAACCTGAGATGGACGCCAAGCCGCCCCTCCGCATCCTCCTGTGCGCCCCGCGCGGCTTCTGCGCCGGCGTCGTGCGCGCCATCGACGCGGTGGAGCAGGCGCTGAAGCTGTACGGCGCGCCGGTCTATGTGCGGCACGAGATCGTCCACAACAAATACGTGGTCGAGGGCCTGAAGAAGAAGGGCGCGGTGTTCGTCGAGGAGCTCAGCGAGGTGCCGGATACGAAGGCGCCGGTGATCTTCTCCGCCCACGGCGTACCGAAGTCGGTGCCGGCCGAGGCGGCGGACCGCAACTTCTTCGCCATCGACGCCACCTGCCCGCTCGTGACCAAGGTGCACCGGGAAGCGCAGGTGCATTTCAAGCGTGGCCGGCACATTTTGCTCATCGGCCATCGCGGCCATCCCGAGGTGGTGGGCACCATGGGCCAGCTGCCCGAGGGCGCCATCACTTTGGTGGAGACCGCCGACGACGCCCGCGCCATCGCCCCCGCGGACCCGCAGAACCTCGCTTACGCCACCCAGACCACGCTCGCCATCGACGACACGGCGGAGATCGTCGCCATCCTGCGCGAGCGCTTCCCGCCATGGCCGAGCCGCACAAGGAAGACATCTGCTACGCCACCACCAACCGCCAGGAGGCGGTGAAAAAGGTGGCGCCCAAGGTGGATGCCATGATCGTGGTGGCGCGCCCAATTCCTCCAACTCCCAGCGCCTGCGCGAGGCAGCCGAGCGCGCGGGCTGCGCCCGCTCGGCGCTGGTGCAGCGCGCGAGCGACATCGACTGGTCGGTGTTCGGCGCCATCACGAGCCTCGGCATCACCGCCGGCGCCTCGGCGCCGGAAGTGCTGGTGGAGGAGATCATCGACGCCTTCGCCGAGCGCTTCGCGGTGGACGTGGAAAGCGTGACCTCGGCGCAGGAGGACATGTTCTTCCCCCTGCCTCGCGCTTTGCGCCCCAGCGCCGCGGAGTAGGCCGTGGCGGTCTATACCGACGTCTCGGCGGCGCAGATCGCCGAGCTGCTGAGCCTCTACGACATCGGCACGCTCACCTCGTTCCACGGCATCGCCGAGGGGGTGGAGAACTCGAACTTCCTGGTCCAGACCACGGCCGGGACCTACATCCTCACGCTCTACGAGAAGCGCGTGGCGCGCGAGGACCTGCCGTTCTTCCTCGGCCTGATGCAGCACCTCGCCAAGCGCGGGCTGTCCTGCCCGCTGCCGGTGGCGGCGCGCTCGGGGGCGATGCTGGGCGAACTGGCGGGCGCCGCCGCCATCGTCACCTTCCTGCCCGGCGTCTCGGTGCGCCGGCCCACGGC